>CAJYIL010000574.1 GCA_913774795.1 Pseudobdellovibrionaceae bacterium | reverse complement strand
GAATCATCATCGTTTCGGGAGTCGTCGCACCACCTTCAGATCTTGAGAAATTTCTGATTGAGCGGCACTCGGTGCCCGACGGCTCGCGTGTGTCTTGTCAGGTGGCGGTTGAGTCGGATCTGGTGGTTGACGCTTCGTACTGGTGAAGCCGTCGGTCGCTTGCTGCAGCTAAATTGGTTGGCCCGCCTGTTGCTCAGGTCTCCCGCGGGGAGGCTTTATGCTGGATAGATTTGTTCTCGCAGTTTTAGTGTCCGGGCTCGTTCCGATTTTCGGACTCATGTCTTGCTCGAAGGACCGATCGGATGATTCTTGGGGAATCTCAGAACCTATACTCGTGCGACCATCGGCGAGCGTTCCGCTTAGCCGCGCCGACCACATGACACTCGAGTATTCCACGAAGATCGAATTCCGTGGCGAGGCGTGGTCAAAACTCATCGTCAAGTCTCAGTGTCGATTGGGTTCTGAGCGCTTCTCTGAAAATTTCGAACTCAGTTACAGGGATTCAATCGATGTGAGAGCGCTTTGGCCTCGGACGCTGACCTCGAATCTCGATGACATCAAGCTTTCCGACACCCAATGCGACTTTGATTTTCAGGCGCTCAACCAATCAGGTTCGACCCACGACTTCTCAATTCGCGATGTCACCCTTAATGGCTTCGTTGATTTGGAAGATTCGCTTCTTAAACGACGCTTAAGTGAGGCTAGTGCAAAACTGATGTCGCATGAATCGGCGGCTGTAGAAAACCCTCTCGCCGTTCAAAAAGAGATTGAGATCCTTACACAAACCACTTCGAACCTTCTCGCGCAGTTGAGAAGCCCTACTGACCTCGCGCTGGTGTGCGGAGACCAATCGATCTCGACGCCAGTTAGGTCAGATGCGAGTACGACGATTCAAGACCTGCTTTTGAAGTCATCGTTCAGCGGTCGACGGAGGTGTCACCTCCTCGCTAGCACTCAACAAAGCGAGCTCAACGAATTCGCAATGTCGGCCGAAACGTTGATGCGATTTACGAATCTGCAACTCACAATCTCACAGCGAACGGCGCTGCCAGCCTTGGGTCAGCCGATTCTTCAACAAATCGAAATCACAAATCCAAATCCAGAAGAAGCGGTGCTCCGCCTCTCGGCGAACTCCGGCTCTGTGAAAGCGAGATTTATCTTTTTGTTCGGTTCAACGCTCTTCGCCGACACCAAAGAGTCTGAGTATCAACTGAGCGTTAAGATCGAAGGCGCACGCTCTCTTGATGACTCAAGTTTCGCTCTCCCACCCGGCGGAAGAGCGATCGTCTCGTTTCTATCTCCGACTTTGGGTGTTCCGCCCTGTGGCTTGATCGGGTCTCGCGTCGGGATCGTCGGTCTTCGCTGGGGACTTAAATCGCCCCTGACGATTCAACAGCTCGATTCCGAAAATGACCCGAATGGATCGATTCTCTTCGGAGCACCCGTGATCTCAAACACCTATTCATATCCGGCGTCTTATATTCACGAGTTTTATCAAAAGGACTTTGGACCGACTGTACCCGAGTGGGTTTTGCCAGCGACGCCGTCGCAGCAACTTGAGCTGCCGCGCTGTTAAACCTTCTCCATCCGCGCGTAGTTGATCTTCATTCCTTGCGAGAGAAAAATGCTCTCGAAGTGGGTCACGAAGTTTTGCGAGGCCCACTCGCTTTTGTGAAGGTCGCGCGTTTCGCGCGTGACGCGGAATTTGGAGGCGTGAAAACGTTCGGCGGCCCACTCGAAGTAATCGAGGTTGTCGGTCTTGAATTCGAAGACGCTTCCCGGGCGCATCAAAGAATACAACACGTCGAGAAACTCGCTTTGAATCAAGCGGTGCTTCCACTGGCGTTTCTTCGACCAGGGATCCGGGAAGTGAATGTAGACGTTATTCAGCTCGCCTTCGGCGAAAAGATCTTGCAGCAAGTAAGCGTCGTAGCGGGCGATCGCGCAATTCTTTGCGCCGGCTGCGCGAGCGCGACGAATCGATTGGATAAGCGGCTTAAACTTCACTTCGATGCCGAGAATCGAACGTGAAGGGTTCGCTTTAGCGAGGTGCGCGAAGTGGAAACCGTTGCCGGTTCCGATTTCGAGATCAAGCGGATGCTCATCGCCCACGTGAAACGCATCCGAGCGCCATTTTCCTCTGAAAGCCACCGCGCGCTCTTCGTTGTATGCGCAATCTGCGAACTCGCCGTCGAGCGCGACCACGTACTCAGTCGGGTTCGGGAGACCTTTTGTCGGCGCCAAACGGGGCCTGCGGACACGTTCGCCAGCGGCAGCGGCGGCAGCAGACAAATCAGCGGGCGTCATAGCGGTCTCGGACATTTCGGTCTCATCTCGTCGGGTCATGCGGTTTCCGTAGGCAATCTCGATTGAATCAAAGGGGTTAGCAAACCTCCGACGCTCTGCCAAGAGGCCCTTTGAGATTGAAAACTTCATCAAAGCGGGCTGCACTAGGAAGTCCAAAGACTGGAGTGATCATGGATCGATTCGCCCCGTTCGGCCGCGCCCTTCTCACGACCGCAATCCCGATTGCGCTCGCACTGACTCTCTCGGTCACTGCCTCCGCCGCCTCGGGAGGCGCCGGCGCCGCTTCCTCCGGGAAACCCACCTCCGGCCGATCTGTCGGCAGTTGGTGCACCG
>CAJYIL010000573.1 GCA_913774795.1 Pseudobdellovibrionaceae bacterium | reverse complement strand
CTCCAAGATTCAGAATTCCAAGTCGCCTAAAGCCATTCGTGGCAAGGCGTTCTGGGTGTCTAGCGTCTTTGAAATAGTCATTTCATTTACGATACTTGCCTCAACGATTGCAAGAGTTTAGATTCCTCTTTCCACAGAGAGAGATTATGAAAAGGCGCGTTCAATATCAGCTCGGCAAACTGTTGGCTGCTTGCGCCGAAAGCAGGTCTAGCTGCGCGCGAACGGAGCAGGGAAAGGTCGAAGCTGCGGCTCTCAGCCCTCGCTGGAATCGCTCTCCCGCGACTTTGCTAGATGAGTTCGCCGCGCTTCCTGCGGCAGCCCGTATGATTTATTTCATCTCTCGGTCGCACGAGCCATCAGGGGAATCGCTTGCCGTCGATGCGACTCAGACAGTGAACTATCCGTACAACACGGGTATCCAGCGAGTGACGCGAGAGATTCTAAGGCCACTCGAGCGTCTCGGAATCGAAGTCGTACCGTTTCAACATTTGAACGATTCGCACGTCGCAGTTCAGCTCAATCTTCTCGAGCGCCGTTATCTTTACGACTTTCATAAGCGGTTTGCGCCCTTCGCGGCGCTCGTAGCAATTGCAGAGGCCGGCGTTCGCAAGCCCTTAAGGTCATTGTTTCTGAAGTTCGTTTCAGTGTTCGTTGACGACGTCGAGAGTCGACATGAAATCGCTCGCGGTTTCGAAGATGCGTCTCCAGAGAACGTCAATCGCAGCCTCGCGTTCAAATTTGTCAGATGGCTATTTCCCGAGAGTCAGATGATTACGTTCGGTCTTCGAATCCTCGTCGCCGAAGTGGTCCTTTCGCAATCTCGTCTCAACTACTATCGCGGACGCTCTGAAGGATGGTCCCGAATCTTCTTTATCTTGCATGACCTTTTGCCACTGGAGCAGCCGGAGTATTTTGGGTCAGATCCCCTTTACAACGATTTTGTTGCGCTAGTAAATTCTTGCTCGGGCGTGATCTGCGAAAGTGAAACGACTCGGCGGAGTTTCGAACGCTGGCAGAAGGCGTTTAAAACTTCGGGTCGCGTCTCAACTTCATGCGCATACTTGGCGAGTAGTTTCGATATCGTCAGACCTGTTGTCAGAAGTGAGCTCGTGGTTCGCGGCATCTGCGTGGGAACATTCGAGCCAAGAAAAAATCAAATCGGAGTTTTGCT
>CAJYIL010000572.1 GCA_913774795.1 Pseudobdellovibrionaceae bacterium | reverse complement strand
TGCGAACGAAGCTTTAAATTCACGAGTGCCTGTGCGTTTCGGAGTTGCGACTGGAACACGGTGGCTTGTGCGGTGGTCAAATCAAGAAACGAGGAGGAGCCGACGTCATAACGAGCAACGATCGCCTCGAAAGCTTTCTTTGACGAGACCACGCCGATTTGAGTGGCCTTCACTTGCGCAAGAGCTGCGCGATAATCAGAGTAGCCCTGTCGAACCTGAGCGACTGTTAACTTCGTTTGATCGTCGAGATCGATCTCGGCATTTCGTTTAAACGCGGATGCCCGGCGAGAGGCGTTGGGCGTCACAAAGCGATCGAAGATCTCCCAGTTAAGTGTGAGAAGGATCGACGCTTGCGTTTGGGAGCCGAGCTGTTCCCACATCGGCGGGAGAGCCCCTCCGTTGGTCGCTTGAGCCGGAGCGGCGCCCGTTAACTCGAAGCGGTCGTACTCACGGCCGATGGCTCCGAAGGTGCCGACAAGATCGAGTCTGGGAAAATAAGTTCGACGGGCCGTGGTGACGTCGCTTGCGAAGGCGTCGGTCATTTCTCTTTGCGAAGCGAGATCTTTGCGCTCTTTGAGCGCGTCATCGACCAGTTCTTTTTCAGCGGGAAAATTCTGGGCGATTGTTCGATCCGAAATCTCGGGCGCGACGACTTCGAAATTCTCACGTGGATCAATGCGGAGTCTCTGCATGAGCATCAGCTTTTGCCCGTAAGCTACGGCCCGAGCGTCGATCAGCGCGAATTCATCAGACGCCGTCAGAGCCTCTTGACGATAGAGATCGACCACGGCCGCAACACCGACTTCGCGCTGGGCCTGGAAAAACTCGAGCCGGTTTTTTGAAACCTGAAGATTGTCTTTCAGAATGCGAACGTTTTCGAAACTTAAATAGGTCTGGAGGTAAGTCTGCGCGATATCGATGGCAATTTGCTGTTTGGCATATTCGATCGAATATTTCGCGGCCTCGTTTCGAGACCCAGCCGCATTTAGCGCCGAAACGTCTCCGAAGCCATTAAAGAGGTTGATCGAGGTCGAGAGGCCGTACTGAGCTTCTCGATAAACGGCATCCGAGACGCCGGTGCTCGCGCCGACAAACTGTCGGCCGTGCACATAGCCGAACGAAGCTTTCGCCTCGAGATTCGGGAGAAACTGGCCGTATGCGAGCAAAAGGTCAGCGCCCGTGATCTCTTTGTTCGTCTGACTCTTGAGAGCGAGAGTCGCGTTCTTGATGCCGATCTCGATGGCGTCATCAAGTGTCAGCGTCTTGTACTTCGGTGGAGGCTGGTTCACAGCCATCGGAGTCGATGCCCTCTGCTCTTCGCTGAATGAAGCGGGCTTGAGATCGGCAATCCGCACCCGCCTTACGGGACCTGCCAATCGTCTGCGTGTCTCCTGCGCGTTCGCGTGGCTCAAACCTGTCGTCTGCGCGATGGCGAGCGAAACGATGAGCAAGCCGAACGTGCGTTTCATCGAGCGCCCGCTCCAGGCGTCGCGGTTGGTGCCGCAGTTGGCTGTGCCGATTGCGTCGTCGCTGACTCGGTCGCTCCCGCATCCGACGACGCCGCTTGAGATCGAGCGTCTTTCGCACCTGTGCCGGCAGCAGACCCGCCCGCCACTTTCTTTTCGTCTTTTTCCGTCGATACGACCGGCTGAATCGCGTCGCCATCACGAAGTTCCGAGCCAGCGTCAAGCGCGACTTGTTGTCCACGCTGAACCCCCGACGAAATCATGACGTTTGATCCGTCATTCTCGTAAATCTCGATGGGCTCAAGCTTCACCTTTTTATCGGCACCGACGACCGCCAAAGCGGGCTTGCCGTCTTTGCTTAGGAGAGCCTGAATCGGAACACTCAAAAGCTCAGGCTGCTTGA
>CAJYIL010000571.1 GCA_913774795.1 Pseudobdellovibrionaceae bacterium | reverse complement strand
CGCGCAAAACCGTTTCGTCGCCGGCTGAAATTTAAGTCAAAAACTCGAGACTCTTAACGAGAGTCTGAATCGACTTCACGTGCTCACTTAATTGCGTTGTCGACTTCTCGAGAATCGTCTTGATTCCGTCTCGGTGCGCTTGGGCTTGCTGAAGACGCGTCTCGAGTTTGGCTTTGAGTGGCGACATCGACGAGATTCCCGCCAGCTGTTGCGCAACCTGTGCAATTTCGAGATCGGCCATTTCGAGGTAATCGGTGAATGGATGCGACACGGAGAACTTCACTTCGTCTTCGACATTCTTCGACAGCCGAATCATTTCTGTTTTCGCTCGCTTCAGTTTTTCACTGAATTGCTTCAAGTGGCTATCGAGCTGCGTGAGCTGATCCTTCCACGTCTCCATCGCTTGGCGATCTTGATCGAGACGCGTGTCTCGCTGAGCGAGACTTTCTTTAAGCTTCGCGTTCTCTTCGCGGATCATCGCCGAGTCTTGCGCAGCTTTCGTCGTCAAGTAAGTCGTGAGTTCTTCAAGCTCGGTCTCATGCTGCTTGTAGCGCTCGCGCATCTCGGCCTGGATCTTGACCAGTGCCTGATTTGATTCGGTGTAGCAGCGATCCATGTTCGCGTATTCGAGCCGCAGAGCTTCGTAAGCGGCCACCATTTGCTGCTCGCGGTCCGTGGTTTGCTCGACCATTTTCGCGAGTTGAATGTTTTGTTGGTCGAACTGCTTTTGTGATTCGGTCTTGAATTGCTCGAAGGCACTTTGCGATTCTTTTTTGTAGTGCTCAAAAGCCGTCTGCGTATCGATGGTGTACTTATCGAACGACGCCTGAATATCGGCCGCTTTTCTCTCGGCCTCTCCGAGCTCCGAGACGACCCGCTGTTTTTCGCTCATGAGCGTTTCGATCGCACTTCGGTTCGACTCTTCGAGAGCTTGCGCGCGGGTAAGCTCATCTTGAAATTTTTCAAGCTTTGCCGAGAGATCATCTTCAATTCTCTTTAGGTTTTCATTCTCCAGGCCTTGAGCCCAACTCTCGTCTGAGAGTTTCGAAAGACGGCGTGTCCAGTCTTCGTGAGACTCATGAGATTTCTGACGCTGCTCTTCGAGATCTTTTCTCAAGCTCGCGATCTCATCTTCATACTTCGAGACGAGTTCACGCTCGCGTTCACTTGTGGATTTTGTCGTCTGCGCAAGTTTCGTCTTGAGCTCATTTTCGTTGGCCGCAAGTTCGAGATTTTTTTTGCGATACTCGCCGATTTTATGGAGAAGCTCGGCATTGAATTGCCGAAGCGATTGTTCTTCGGCACCGACCACTTGGCTTGCGCGATCGCTGATGCGACCGACCTGGCTCAACTGTAAAAACTCGTAATGTTCGCTTGAAACAATCTTTGATTCGCCGCTCGTGTTGCTCATTGACGGCCATCATATCTGTCGTCGACTAAAGTCCACAAGACGTGCGGATTTTTCTCGCACGTCACACTAGACACTCGTCCAGCTTGTTAGGTCTTCATCAATTCGGGTCGGGGCCCGTTGAAAAGCGAAACGGCTCGCGACAAACTGATTTCCGCTATGAAAAAGTCGTCGCACGTTTCTCTGACCGCTGGCAAAACTCTCAAACTCTCGAAGCTCAAAGAAGTCTCTTTGAAATGCAACGAAGGAACAGCTTGGATCACCAATCCTGGCGACGAGAAAGACTACATCCTTCGCGAAGGCGATGTCTTGAATCTCTCGGTTCGCTCCAAGCGAAATCCCGTCGTGATCGGGAGCGTGCGCGGTCACTGCTCGCTCGACGTTTTCACGCTCTAGCTCTAGACGTTTGCCCGATTCTCGAGCTATCGACTTGAGA
>CAJYIL010000570.1 GCA_913774795.1 Pseudobdellovibrionaceae bacterium | reverse complement strand
TTCTTTTCGAACTGTGGCATCTCCGAGACGAGCCTCATCGCATTAATTCGTCTCATGGCCGAGCCTGCGCAGTAACCGAAGTGCTTGGTTACCATTTCGTAAAAGCTGGGATATCCGCGCTCGAGGTAGATCTTTCTTGCTGCAATCTCTTGGAAGAGCTTGATGATCTTAATCGTCGACTCACGCTCAAATTTGATTTCTTTTTCTGCCTCGAACACCAACTCATCGTTTGAAAGTTTCAAAGATTACCTCCGGCTAGCGAAGGTTGTATCACCGCTTTTTGAAACCCGATTTTCTCGAAAATTGAGCCATGAGCCCTCAACTTAACGGCTGCCCTCGAAGTCAGTGTGTAGCGCTCGAGCGGTCACACATAAGGTCGCACATGCAGACGCACCATCCTCCGCGCATCATAAACAGAAACGGCTTATCGGAAGACTTAGCGCCTCAAAATCCCCGTCAACCAAAAAATGAAATTTTTCTCCGAAGAATCGTAGCCCGATCCGCCAGGAAGGCGGATCGTAACCCGCCTCTCATGGACGGAAAGAAGCTCGCACCACCGAGCACTCGAGGCCGTAAGAACCCTTCGAAGTAAACGAGCGAGAACCACCTCCGCAGCGGAGGTGGAAAAGACGAACAACGACGGTCAGTGCCAAGCGCGACCCCGTAACTACAGAACTCGATCCTACGTCCATCCTGAGAACGAGGGTTCCGAAATGCCATCCAGGCATTTCGGGTCAAAAACCGAAGACAGATTAAAAATCGAAGGGGAAACGAATCACGTCCCCAGCGGAGGCGCCCCCCCTCCCACAGTGACGCAAAACGCGCTCGCGGCAAGTAGGCTTTACCCAGGCGGCCGGCCCAGGTAGCGTCAGACAGGACCCGCCCGAGGCCCCCCGCTTGCAAAACAAACCACCCGTGTGCCACACCCGGCCCGGAGGACCCTCAGATGAAACACCTGATTTTCGCTCTCGCAATGACGATCGTCGCAGCAACAACGGCAACCCAAGCTCAAGCCCAAGCTCACGGCGTCAACCTCAACGCGGGCCCGCAAGACCAAGCCCCAAAGCATGTTCGCATCGTCATCACGCAAGTGATCGATCTCGAGAACTCAAAGCTCATCCGTTACAACAATAACGGCGGCACGCTCAATATTATGGATGCATCGACATTCGGCGATCAGAAGTTGATGAAGATCTTAAACGCAGCCGATGAAGGCACGCCGATTGAGCTCGTCATTCGCGGCAACGTCATTACGGACGTTCCGTAACCGGCAAACTTTCAAAGGTCGCGTTCATGCGCGACTTTGTGTCCTCGACGAAACGATCGAGAGTCTCGGGCGAATATTCGCCCGGATCAATCGGCTCCAGGAATTTCACGTAAATCGTGCGTCGCCATTTGCCAACGTTGATCAAAACGCTCGACGGAGGCAGTACTTCAAACGCACCTTTGATGACCGCCGGAATAATCGGCACATCGGCATTCAAAGCAAAAACAAACGGACCCTTTTTGAAGCGACCCAGTCGTGGCTCTTTTTGGCGCGTGCCTTCGGGCGCGAGCACGAAGAGAATGCCTTGCTCAAAGCGCGACGCCGCTTCTCGGTAGATTCGCAAAACTTCGTTTCGGTTATCGCGCGCAATCTTCAAAGTGCCGATCGAATTCATCGCGGCTCCAAAGAACGGAATCGAAAAGAGTTCGATCTTCGCACCAAACCGAATTTGCTCGGAGGTTGCGAGCATGAGCGCCGTGATATCGAGATGGCTTTGGTGATTGAAGACGATGATGCCGCCGCCTTGACGAGGCACATTGGTCTCACCTTCAACGACGACACGAACTCCGAAACTCGTTAAAGACACCCAAGCCCACAAACGAATGGCCGCGGTGGCCGCGCGCTGTTGGTTCATGAAACCGAGCGTGAAAACGAGAATTGAGAAAAACAACGTCGAGAGCACGTTGAACGGAAGCATGATCCACGCACGAAACACGCTCACGGTAAGTGCTCCCCGAAGACCCGCTCGCGCGCTTTGGATCGCTGCCGTGACTTATACTCATCGTGAGCCATTGGGCCCGCGAGATTACGGTTGTAAGTCTCTTGATCCATGATCTGCACTTCGAACGGATAAAAGAATCGGAATTGACGCTTCAAATCTCCATCACCGATCGGCACCGTGATGAGTTTGCGATTGATGAATTTTAAGAATCGGTACTCAGGGCCTGAGAACTGATTTTCCTTTTCGAGATACTTCGCTCGAGACGATGAGTCGGTCAGACGTCGCGCGAGAGTTTCGCGAATCTGCTCACCTGTTGGCTCCACTCCCAGCTGCGACTGCTCTTCGAGCTCGTTCATCACCTCGAGGAACAGATTGATCGGATAAAGCGTGTTGTTCGATTGATCCGGGATAATGTGCGCGTAGTTCATCAAGTGTTGTTCCACCAAGAACTTCACCGTCAAAAAAGAATCGAAGACCGAGCGCGTGACAAACCGGCAGCCCAGCTTATCGAGCAAGGTTAAAGCCACACGCTCAGGGCGCGCCAAGAGCTTGATGACCGATGACGCGGTTGTCTTGAAGGGTTTGATCTCAAACTTGTGGAGCTTCACTCCTCCGCCCGGCATGTTTGGCCCCAGAACGAACGCTCCTGAGATATCGTCTTCAACGATCGCGTCTTGAAGCGGCTTTAAAATTTGAGATTGAATTTCGTCGCGGAAGGCGCCGAATAAATCGTTTCGCAAGTGAACGTCGACGTGCATGACCCGAAGAATTGCGCAGGCCCAACGTTGAAGCTCAGGGTTCTCGCGGTATCGAGAGGCCGCGATCAAAAGATTTTCGGGCTTTTCGAGCCGGCCGGCATCGGCAAGTTCCGGCGGAATGACTTCGCCCGGATCAAGTAAAGAATCCTGCATGAGGTTGATGGCGCGCCGATGGGTCGTCCAGACATGCTCGAGTTGGTCAGGAATGGTGACGTCGTAGCCGTAGGCTTGAAGGAAGAGACGAGCATCTTCTTCGTTGGCGACGCTGAGGAATTTGGTGTCGATTGTCGACACTCCGCCCACAACGCTTTCGAGAACTTGGCGGTTGAATTGAAATCGGCTGGTCACGTCAGCAGTGGACCAGCCAAAGAACTTATTGGCAACGGAAGAATTGGCACGTTGGAATGGACAAATCGCCCATGACGCCGCGGTAGCCCGTTTTTCCGTCGAAGGTGCGGAGCGTGTCGTAAGTAAAACGAAGCTTCGCCGATTGCGAGTTGTAAGTACCTTCGAGAGTGACCTTGCCGTAGTTGTCGTAGAAGTCGAGATAGACTTGACCGTTCTGGATGTAACCTTGTGCTTGACGCAACCAAGTCACAGGGAGCCCAGGCAAGTTGGATTGATTTGCGAATTTATCGTAGACCGCCACCAAAAGTTCCGAGGTCGGCAGAATGTCGATGCGACCCTGATTTTGCTGATACTGATTCTGATTGATCATCAGTGGCTGACCGTTGGCCAACTCCACTCGGCCAGCAACGAAGACGCCGGTTTGATCTTTCCCTTGCGCGCTGACATAGCCGACATATTGCGGATCGATCTGGGCTTCCATGAAGTCGAGAACGGCCTGCTGGAATTGCGATTGATAGGACGGATCTGCCATCACAATTCCGTTCAACACGAGGTTATTTGGAATCGACGTGTTCGTCGCTCCGCCGGCGCGAGGCCCTG
>CAJYIL010000569.1 GCA_913774795.1 Pseudobdellovibrionaceae bacterium | reverse complement strand
CACCGCATACCTGTTTGAGAAGCTCCGCGCGGAATTGGCGATCCAACATCCTTCATTGAGCCTCAACCGCATTCGTCTCTTCGAGACCGATGATCTTTGGGCGAATGCGCACGCGAAAACAGTGCGTCGTCGAGGGTTCGAACTCACGCGCGAGTTCGAGCTCTGCTCAATGCATCACTTGGAAAACGCGAAGTGGTCGCCTGCGCAAAATAAAAGTTATTACGGAATTTGTTACGGGACTCACGGGCACGACTACCGGGTGCGAGTCACGGTCGCGGGCGAATTCGATGAAAAAACAGGGCTAGCGGTCGATCGCGATCAGCTCGACCGCGTGCTCGATCGAGAGATCAAATCCAAATATCACGGCGTCGACTTGAACACTCTCTTCGCAAACACGTCGTGCGAACAATTGGCCGTCGAGTTTTACAATCTCTTGAAGTCGCACCTGCCGACCCTTGTCAGAGTCGGCATTCAAGAGACTCGCAAAAATTATTTCGAATTTCCGCCAGCCGCTGGCGCTTTGGTATAAATGATGTCGGCGTCGAGATCGCCGAATTTACCGCCCCCTTTATCGCGCTTCACGGTCGTACGACCTTTTATCTCGAAGAGCTCCTGGCCATCTGGCGACATGTAAAAATGGAGCGGGTTCACGAGAGCGGCAATAATGAACGACGAGGGTTTCATTTTAATGATCACGGCTTTTTTGCCATCCACTTCTCCTTCGCCTTCTTTTGAATAGTTGAAACCGACTGAGTCACAGCGGTCTAAAACCGCCAAACGACGCTTGAACGTGTCGCCTCTCATGAGCTCGGCCCAGTGCGCGCCGATCTCGAGCGGAATTTGCGAGCCGACGATGAAATCATCGCCGGCATCTTCGGTCGCGGTCTTCGTCTTACCATCTTTTGTATACGTGAATTTCGCCTTGCCGCCGGCAATTTCGATCTGACCTTTCGCGCCGATTTGGGCCTGGTCCTGTTTGTAAAGACTCACGCGCCCGTTTTTCTGAAACGTGATTTCCTCGTGGGTCGCGAGTTTACCGTCAGGGTAAGTGAAGTGGTTATTCACGATGACCGTGTCGCCAACATTTTCGCTCTCGCTTTTGTAATTGAAGAGGACTTTCTCGCGAGGTTTATCCAATTCGTACACTTTCGCCGTGTAACGAAGTTCGGCGGCGTGGGTCGTCAAAGCCATCAAAGCGATTAAGAGCGCGTTCATAAGATCTCCTCATTGGTAAGCCGGTTTATCAGACCAACCCAACTGGCATTTGGCAAGAAAGGTTGCTACACCTCTCCGGGCTTATGAGCGAACCAGTCAGACTCTCAAAACTAATGGCCGAACGTGGCTTGTGTTCGCGCCGCGAGGCCGACGAATTGATCGCCAAAGGCCTCGTCAAAGTCGATGGCCAAATCATCGATCAACTCGGGACCAAAGTTCTTCCAGACGTGAAGATCGAACTCTCAAGAATCGCGCAGACGAAGCTCGAAGGGCTCGTCACGATCCTGCTGAATAAGCCGATTGGTTATGTCTCAGGACAACCCGAAAAGGGCTATGAGCCTGCCGTTCGTCTGATCACGCCTGACACACAAGATCGCGAGATCGATCCGCAAGCTCCTCGCCTTGAGCGCAAACACTTTGAAGGCCTTGCGCCTGCGGGCCGACTCGATATCGATTCACAAGGCCTTATCGTCTTTACCCAAAACGGAACAATCGCGAAGAAACTCATCGGCTCCGAAACGTCGGTCGAAAAAGAGTATCTCGTGCGCGTTCACGGTTCTCTTGATCGCCGAGGTCTCCAACTTCTCAATCACGGTCTCGAGCTCGACGGCGTTCGACTGAAGCCGGCGGTCGTGTCATGGCAAAACGAAGATCAACTCAAGTTCATCTTGCGAGAAGGCCGCAAACGCCAGATTCGCCGGATGTGTGAATTAGTCGGTTTGCGTGTCATCGGCCTCAAACGCGTTCGCATCGGCAACGTGGTTTTAGGTCGCCTCAAAGAAGGTCAGTGGCGCTTTTTAAAACCCAACGAAACATTTTAACCGGAGATTTCATGAAAGCTCTCGCTTTTGCTCTCGTTGCTCTCACAAGCCTTTCGGCCTTTGCGGGCGACACTTTCGATGTTGTCAAAAACGGTCGCACGTACACGTGCTACTCCCAACCTCCGACTCAGCCTGTACCGGCACCTGGTGGTGCGGTCGACTGTGCAAACAAAGCTTACTCAGGACCGTTTAACCGCGACGAATCGTTGGCTCTCTGCCAAGGCGCTTGGGACGAATCTCCGGCGCTTTGTGCAAACAAAGCGTATTCAGGACCGTTCAACAAACAAGAGTCGATCTCCCTCTGTATCGGAGCGCGCAGTCAGAGCCCTGCCGATTGTGCAAACAAAGCGTACTCGGGCCCGTTCAACAAAGACGAGTCAGTCACACTTTGCAAACACGACGGCTCGGTTGAGCGTGCCGATTGCGCCATTCGTGCTTACTCGGGACCTTACAACAAAGAGCAGGCGATTCGTCTGTGCATGGGAACAAATCCGTCGCTCATGAGCGCGGTCTTGAAGGACCTCGTGAAAGAGACATCGGTGGGCTTTGCGGCCATTGTCGACCGCGCGAATGCAAAAGCCGCGAGCGAGAACTCGCGAAAGTAATTCGACTTGGCCCGTGCCGCGTTCCTGCGCCGGGCCTTTTTTATCAGGTGCGATCTAGGCGCGATCAAGGTGCTGACTTGTCGATGACCCACTCTTGCTGATCGTTGCACGTGTAGACCGCGCGTTGACCGCAGCCTTCGACGCCGACCACAGATTCATAACAGCCGAGACCTTCGTTTCGCTTGAGAACTTTCAGTTTGATCTGATCTTTCGGGCAATTGAATTTGTAGGCAATCTTGTCCATGAGTTTCGCATCCCGGAAACTTTCTTCGGTCGTCGCGCAGCCGCTGAGTGCAGCCAAACCTAAAACTAGAAACAAAACTCGAACTTCGTTCATCTGAAACTCCTCTTTCTGAGTCGTGACGTTACATTCTTCGCGCGTTAGCGCACGCCGATCGTTTCGAGCACCGCGATTTCGTGATCCGTGAAGCCCGCTTGCCGGCGAAGATCGTGATCGATGCGCTCACGGCGTGGCACCAGGCGGTTAATAATTTCGATGCGCTTGGTGAAGTCATCTGATGGATCGAGCTTCATCTCCGAGCAGATTTGCCGATACCAACGGCTGCCGAACAGCACGTGATCCACTTCTTCGGTACGAATCGTTTGCACCACGGGGCGCGCGATCGGCGAAGCTGTTCCATTGAGGCGCTTTAGGATCGACTCGCCGGCATCCAACCCACTTCCCTCGAGATAACGATGGACGATCAAGATGCGATCGAGCAGCGAATCGCTGGCATCGACTGCGCTCAAGAGCGCCGTGTGCACGTTCCAATGCCCCCATTCGAAATCGAGATCGTTTAGGCCTTGAAGACAGAGTCCGAGATGGCGCCCTTCTCCCAGAGTGATGTCGGCAAGCTCTTCACGGAAATCCCGAGGGGCCTCGGGAAATTCAACAAGAGTTCGCACGCCCAATTCCATCGCTTGGAGCTCGATGCTCCCCAGATCGTGGAGAAGCCGCGCTTGGCCCACCACGGTCGAGAACCCACCTTTAGGCGGAAGTTGGCTTTTCGAAACGACAGCGACATCGCGCGCTATCGTGGCCGGTGAGCCAGCTGCCCGGTTTTCAGACAGCGCGAACTCGAGGGCGCGCGGAAGCTCCGCGATCTTTTCCCGAACATTCGCGATGTTGAACCACTCGAGTGCTGACTGCATTTTACGAAAACCCTTTACACCTGCGAGGCGTCACTTTTAGCCTGGGCGACACAGGAGAGGCAAGTCATGGGAAAAAGCTGGAAAAACCCAATGATGGCAGCGAACGCTGCTAAAAAGGGCGCAAAGATCACCAAGCACGCACGTGAGATTCAGGTCGCCACGAAATTAGGCGGTATGGATCCCGAAACGAACTCCCGACTCCGCTTAGCTCTCGATAAAGCACGTGCCGATTCGGTCCCGAAGGATACGATCGAGCGCGCGATTAAAAAGGGCGCAGGCCTTCTCGACGACGGCTCGCAAATCGAAGAGACGACTTATGAGGGTTACGGCCCTCACCAAGTGGCCGTTATCATCGAAGCGCAAACCGATAACAAAAACCGCACATCGACGAACATCCGGAACATCTTCACGAAGAACGACGGCCGCTTCGGCGACTCGGTTATGTGGATGTTCGACCGCGTGGCTTTGATCGAAGCTGAAAATCCAAACGTAAAAGACGCCGAAGAAGATGCTATCGAAGCCGGCGCAAACGAGGTCGAAAAACACGACAACACGTATGTTTTTTACGGCGCACCAGAGGACTTGAAGTCGATCGAGACATCACTCACCGGTCGCGGCTGGAAAGTGACGACGTCTGAGCTTTCTTACAAAGCAAAGAACCAGGTCACGGACCTCTCCGATGAAGCCAAGAAAGAAGTCTACGAGTTCATCCAACTCCTCGACGACAACGACGATACGTCGCGCATTCACGCGACCATCGAACTTTGAGTTCGTTGCGCTCCGGGCTTTAAGTTCGCTTCATCTTCGCGATCGCCTCAAAGGCGGTCGCGTAATACAGGATTTGTTTTAGCATTGCGTAGAGCCCATTGGCTCTCGACGGAGACAGCCCACCCTCAAAGCCGAGATCTTTCAAAAACGTCGTCGGCGCTTCCAGCACGTCGCTTGCGCGTGCGCCGTCGTACACTTTCAAGAGAACCGCGACGAGTCCTTTCACGATGAGGGCATCGCTATCAGCCTGAAGCTTCATGTGGCCATCCGGATCAATTGCGGCGTGCAACCAAACTTGTGACTGACACCCCTTCACCTTGAACGTTTCGGTTTGAAATTCAGGGTTCATCGCGGGCAAGTTTTTGCCGAGCTCGATCAGGTGTTTGTAGCGAGCTTCCCAGTCGCCGAGGGCATTGAATTCTTGAGCGAGTTTTTCTTGGCGAGCGATGACTTCGTTATTCATGACGGAGGAGACCCTACGGGCTCACGCGTGCGAGGTCAAATCTTCGCGGCTCTCTGAGCACACTCCAGGAAAAACTCTCGCTCACGCCCGCGCCATTCCGCAAATCCCCGGTCGTCTTGGGTGAATCCCATCTCCCAGAGAACCTCGTGCGCAAGATCCCACTCGGCTTGATTGCCGAGTCGCTCGGCCTCTCGCCAGAGGACTTGGCCTTCGGAGCCTTCATCCGAAACGCAGAAATACGATCGACACACGCTCGGCCGATGAGACCAGACTGTGCAGCGTCCTTGGCTTAGGAAGCCGCAGGTGTTGTTAGGATCACGTCCGAAGTTTAGAGACGACGCGCTGGCGGTGGGAATGAGACCGAGTGGAGTGAGCTTCGGGAGAAGGTTTGAAAGATCCAACTCCGCCCAAATGCGACCGATCGAAAAATTGGGAATAAACGGGTCATAGGTGCAGCACTTGAGCCGCTCATCGAAAGGCCCGGGGTCGCGGGCATCAGGAGGCCAATCGGGCTTTGCCATCACGCACGCGCCACAGGTCGCGCGGAGCTCCTTTTTGGGGAGCGCGAGGAGAGGCCGTCTTTGGGGCGGTAGGTTCTCGAACACAGCCCACGAGGATACGAGGTGTC
>CAJYIL010000568.1 GCA_913774795.1 Pseudobdellovibrionaceae bacterium | reverse complement strand
AACACGGAAAGACGGGAGCGGCGGACGTGTTGTTACCTGCCGCCGCGACGATGACGACACCGACGTTGCGTGCTTCCTCGAATGATTTTCTCAAGAACTGTGAATCGGCGCTGACCGGATCGGTCACGCCGAGATCGGTCAGTGAAACAGTTCGCACGACGCCGAAGAGTGTGATGTCGAAGAGATCGACGAAGTAGCCGAGACCGGCGACGATGACTGTAAAATTGAGAACCGACTTGAGATCTTTCATTCGTTAACTGCGCCTCCGGCTTCGCCCGTTCGCACAAGTGCTCACTCTGTACGCGCGACTATCGTGGCGCATCAGCACAGGCGTCAAAGATTTTCCGGCGACGTGGCCTTGAGTTTGCTAAATCAAATCCCCATTGGGGGACTCAAAAGTGAAATCATCAAAAAAGGTGTTATTAGGAGCCGTTTTGGCTCTGACTGCGGCCGCATCGAGCTCTTGCTCTAATTCGAGTGGTGGCAATCCGGCCAACGACCGTGCGGGTCAAAATTCTCAAGCGGGCGCAGCGGCACCAGCGACTAAGCTCATTCGTAGCGATTACGCTCATGGTGAAGTGACTCAGCTCTGCGATGCGGCGATTGCCGTAACGGGAGAAAAGCTCAACGCCATCGCGGCGATTCCCGCGGATCAACGAACGACCGATAACACGCTCCTCGCGTTTGAAAACGTGACGGCCGATTTCGGCGACGACACGAACCCGCTCACGTTCATGGGCTACGTTCACACCGATAAAGACATCAGCGCTGAGGGGTCGGCGTGTGAAGAAAAAGTCGGTGCGTTCATGGTCGAGACGTTCACGCGTCGTGATCTCTATGCCGCGGTCAGTACAGCTGTCGCGCGCGACGCCGACGAGAAGGCTTTGAAAGAGTCGATGGTCATCGGCTTTGAGAAGAACGGTTTGAAACTCGATGACGCAGGTCTCGCTCAACTCAAAACAATCTTGAATCAGATCTCGTCAAACGAAGCGAAGTTCTCAAAGAACTTGAACTCTGACAGCTCAACCGTCGAGTTCACATTGGCGGAGCTCAACGGTGTTCCGGCCGACTTCATCGCTCGTCTTGATAAAAAAGGCGCAAACTTTATCGTCGTGCCGAACGAAGCGACTTACCCGGTTTTCATGCAGAATGCGACCGACTCGAATGCTCGCAAGAAAATGATGCTCTCGTATCTCAATCGCGGCGGCATCGAGAACACACAGCTTCTTGAGGCGACGACGAAGCTGCGCTACCAGGCCGCACAGCTTCTCGGCTTTGCATCGTGGGATGACTTTCAGCTCCAGGGCCGCATGGCCGAGTCAAAAGACAACGCTCTCAACTTCTTGACGTCGCTGAAAGACAAACTCGCTCAGCGCAACAAAGAAGATCTCGATCAGCTGCTTGCTTACAAGAAGTCGGTCGATCCAACAGCGACGACTCTCGAGCAGTGGGATATCTCGTGGGCGCAAAACCAGCTCAAGAAACGCGACTACGCGGTCGATGAAGAAGCCATCCGCGAATACTTCCCGGCCGACGTTGTCATTCCGGGCATGTTCAAAGTCTACTCTCAGATTCTCGGTGTTAATTTCAAACAAGTCGTCGACGCGAAAGTCTGGTCGCCTGACGTTCAGCTCTATGAAATCCGCAACACCGCTGATGATCGTTTGATCGGTTACTTCTACGCAGACTTCTTCCCACGTGACGGTAAGTACGATCACGCAGCTGCTTTCCAACAAATCAGCGGCCGCGAGATCAACGGCGTCTACAACCACACGGTTTCGGCCATCGTCGCAAACCTAACGCCGCCATCGCCAGGCAAGCCTTCGCTTCTCTCGCACGACGACGTTGAGACGATCTTCCACGAGTTCGGTCACATCATGCACCAAACGCTCACGCGCGCGAAGTTTGCTTCGCTCTCGGGCTCGAACACGGCGCAAGACTTCGTCGAAGCTCCGTCGCAGATGCTTGAGAACTGGGTTTGGTCGCCAGAGATTTTGCCGATGTTGAGCGGTCACTACACCGATCACTCTAAAACTCTCCCCGACGAAATGCTCCAGAAGATGTTGGCCGCTCGCAAATTCGGTCAAGGCATCGCCTACACGAAACAGCTTCTGTACGCATTGTTCGACATGACCATTCATGGGGGCCAGGGCGAAACAGACGTAACAGCGACATACGATAATCTCTATCGCCAAATCGTGGGCCAAGAGCCAATCGCCGGAGGTCACTTCGCGGGAACGTTCGGGCACATGATGGGTGGCTACGACGCTGGCTATTACGGTTACCTGTGGTCAGAGGTTTACGCGCAAGACATGTTCACGAAGTTCGAAGAGACCGATCTTCTCTCGCCGGTTGTCGGTGCTCGGTACCGCACGACGATCCTTGAGCGTGGAGGAATGACCGAAGCCATTCAAAACTTGAAAGACTTCCTGGGACGTGACCCTTCACCGGACGCATTCTTTAAGAAACTCGGAATTTGATTTCGAGAATAAAAAAAGGCGCCTCACAAGGGCGCCTTTTTTATTTGCTCTGAAGCTTTGATTGATCGAAGTGAATGATCCCGGCGGGATCGCCGCCGAACTGCTCGCTGATCTTTAATCGGTTCTTGAGATCGAGACCTGTCAGGCCTTGGCTGACCAAGATCTTCTCGACGAGTGGCAAATCAACTTTCACATTCTTGTAGTGAACGTTGCACGTGAGTGCATCGCAGTTCGCGGCCCCTTTTTCGCCTTTAAAGCGGGTGAAGGTTCCGTCCGCCGAAGGTCCCGTTGATTCAAGGCGAACTTCGTTTTTCACGCCTGTGAGTTCCAGCGGTAACGAGTATCGGATCTGAACGACGCCATCTCGCTCGCGCGTGCGGATGTCGCGTATCTCATACATCGCCGAGTCTTTCAGTGCCTCGTCTTCGGTCGGCACTTCGTACCGAGCGCTTCCGCGACCTGGCTCAGGATAAGGCTTTTGATCAGCGTGAGCCAAAAATGCGAGCGTGACGAAGGTGAGAATCATAAGGTCTCCAGTGCTTTCGCGTGAAGATAGACGGTCGCGCGACCGCGACCGATGCGAGTTAAGTAACCTGCTTTTGCCAAAAGATCGAGATCGCGCCACGCAGTCATCGTTGAAACTTCGAACATGTTTTTGTAGCGAGGAACAGTCCAGGGCTCGCGCGATTTCACGCGAGTCATGGCTTTGAGTTGTCGCCAGTTGAGCTCAGAAGATTCATCGCTCACCAAAATGGGTCTTTCGATCGGAGCTGATTCGCGATCTACGAACGTCACAGACGATCCGCGATTTCGGAGCGCCCATCCCTCATCTTGCGTCTCAACCCAATGATGACTTTCGCCAAGCGTTTTTCGAAGGGCGGCTAGAGCGGAGTAGATCATCGAATCATGTCGTTGGGGTTCGTACTCATATCCCCAAACCGATTCGACGATTCGCTCTTTGGTAGCGGTCGTTTGCCCGATCAGTTTGAGAAGTTTGTAGGAGATCGGAGTCAAAGGATCTTGGCTTGCGTGGACGCCATCTCGAGAAACCGCGACCCATCGAAGATCATCGAGAACAACGAGAGTGGACTGCCCCGCTTTTAATCCCATCGCTTGCGGCCAAAGACCCAAGTAGCCCGCTTTAAGAAGTTCATCGGCCGCATAGCGGGGATTGACCGACACGCGGTCGAGAAGATCGCCCAACGGATCATCCCCCGCACTCGCGACAAGTTGGCCGTTCGCTCGTGCGCGGATACGAGCGCTCAAAGAGCGCCCGGGTTTTGCGTCGCCTTGAATCGGGGTTCCGCGAAGTTTGGCTTCAAGACCTACGACACGTTCGGAGTAAACGGAATCGGCAATTCGACGAGACGCTTGCACGAAGTGCATGGCGTTCGTGAGATCTCCCTGTCGGTAAGAGAGCTCGGCGAGACGAAGTTGAAGAACGGTCTCTTGCCGACGATTCTGGAATCCGTAAATAAGCGGAGACACACGGTCGAGCTCCGCGCGAGCTCGTGACCACTGACCCCGAAGCGTCAGTTGTCTGGAAAGTTCGAGGATGAGGTTCGCTTTCGTGTACGTATCTTCTGTTCGAAGGTCAGCGATTTGAGCCTCGAGCTCGGCGATGATCGTTGCTGAGCGAAGGCCGGCTTCCGCTTCGTAAACGAGGATCGCGGGCGTGAAAGGATCGGCCGATCCAGATGCAAGCTCGCGCGCTTGACGAAGCTTTTCAAGGCCTGCCGAGCGACGGCCCGTTTGCACGAGCGAGTGCCCATAGAGATCGATTGCGAACGCATGAATGTACGTGTCACGCGAAGACATCGCGAGGTTCAGGGCGCGCCTTGCGTTTAATGCCGCTTTCTCAAAGTTGCCTAAGTAGTAGTGATAGACGGCAAGGCCCTGAAATGTATCGGCCTGAGATTTTGACTCAGCAAGCGACTCTTGCAGCCACCGCTTTGCCGCTTTGAATCTTGAGATTCGTGTGAATGCGAGAGCCATCGCAAATCGCGCTCGGGATTTTTGAGCCATCGTCAGATTCTGCGACCTCAATTTCCAGATCTCGCTCGCCTCTTCCAGGCGACCCAGAAAGGCGAGCGAACCGATGAGCGCTGTCGACTCTTCGCGCGTGCGTCCCGGCGCCGCAATGGCAGCGACGACGTCGCGGTGATGGCCTTTTTCGAATTCGACGAGCGCGTTCTTCATCGCGCCGACTCATACCAAATCATATCAAACTCCTCAATCGGGCTTCGGAGACGGGTCCTCGGTCGAGAGTTAAATACAAACCCTGAGAGACCTAACAAACTTGGGGCCAAATCATGAAACGTACCATTTTAGTTTTATTCACAATAAGCCTGGCTGGCTGCGCACCCGCGACTCGCGGTGAGTCTGATTTCATCGTCGCCGCCGACTTTCAAACGCTCACGTACCAAAACGTGAACGCCAATGCCATTCAGCCCGCGTGCGTCCGCTGTCATGCGGGCGAGGATGCGGCTGCTGACGTGAATCTAGAAACGTATGCCGAGGTTTTTAAAAACCGCGCCGAGATCGCGGTGCAAGTGGAATCCGGCAAAATGCCGCGTCGATCAACCATGGACCCGCAGGCCAAAGATCTTCTCTTAAAGTGGATCGCGGCCGGAGCACCCGAAACTTAAAGGAGAAACGTATGAAATTTATGATCATCACCGCACTTATTTTCGTGAGTGCGCAAGGCCAGGCCATATCTCAAGTCTACAAACCTTCATCTGATTCCAAAGCGACATTTGAAGCTGTAGGTCGTCCGAGTCTTCTCAAGATTCACGGCGAGGGTGCCAAACTCGACGGAGATTTAAAGCTCGGAGAGGGACAAGCCTCCGGAACATTTGCGCTTGATCTCACAGGTTTCGACAC
>CAJYIL010000567.1 GCA_913774795.1 Pseudobdellovibrionaceae bacterium | reverse complement strand
CGCAAACATTTACGGTTTCAAAATCCATCGAGGTTGAATATCGAGCGTCCCGGACCTTTAAGATCAGCTTTCCATTCAGATTTCCCGCTGATGCTTTAACGGCATCTCCGTTCATGACGAACATCGTGATAACTTTGCCGTTCTCGAGTTTGGCTGGGCCGCCGGATCCGCGTCTGAACAGGGAGTTCATGCCAATACTGATTGTGCGCCCAAGTGGGTTGTTCGAGCTACGCACTTCCGGCTGCACGTCTGGTCGCGTGGACCATTGATTTGGATCCAAACGCATTCCCGTCCCGATACCCGCCCAGCTGATCCAGCTACAGTTGAATGTTCTATTCGTAATCATAGCTTCAGCTTCAGCAACGGATTTGAAGCTCGCTTGCGCCCAAGCGCGGTGAGCATCAACGAAAGCCGTACCGAAGGGAAATTTCCCCATTGGTGGTGATAAAAGCTCCGATTCTCGTTCCAGCTCGCTAGAGTACTTGTAGGTGTTGTCTTCAATTTGAACGAGCCCTAAGACTTCATGAATCAAAAGACGCAAACGGCTCGCTTTCTCAAATTTCGCTTCGTCAAGTTCGATCAGATTCTGAGCTGGATAGTTAAGCGCCTCGACGGGTTTACCATTTTTTAGCAATGGCCCCTTGACCATTCGCACGCGCGTATTTTCGACAAGCGACGCAATCTTATCTAAGTCGATTTTCCTTCCGCTGACTGTGATTGCAGCTCCATATGCTTCTTGAAGATCGCCAAAGCGCTTCACGATTTTAGCTTTTGCCCATTGAGCGGTTGAGTCGCCTCCACCGCGTGTTCCCTCAGATGCGAAAGCTGTTGAGGCCGCCAAAATACAAATTGCGAGAGCTAAGTTTTTCATGACTTTTTCCTTTTCGAACTTTTCAAGTTCGGCGAGAGATTAAAAAATTGAATTCCTAAGTGATAGACTTGAGTTTTCTTCTTCGACTTTTTGGCTAGCAAAAGTGCACGGTCAAAAAACTCATCCGCGAGTTTTCTAAAATCCTCGATCTGTGATTCATCAATCGTGAATGTCTCTGAACCAATGACCTTCTCTTGTGGCGACTGGGTTTCGAGAGAGTCGATCGCCTTCGTTAAGGTTTCGCGATGGAACTTCCTCAGAGCTTGATTCGGCGACTGCGAAACCACTCGTGGATTCGCTTTCACCTTCTCATAGAATCCACGCTCGTTCTTCTCGATCATCTCAAGGGACTCAAGACGCTCAAGTGCAAGCTCGACTTCAACCTGCGGCACCGCGAGAGCATGGGCGAGAGATTTCGCAGTCGCTTCAAAGCCCGTTAACGTCGTTGCCGACAAGATAGAGAAGTGAAGTGGATTTGAAATCACCTTAAAATGCTCCACGCTTAAATCCGTATGATTTGGATTCGCGAGTCGAACTTTCTCGGCTAATGACTCGCGAAGATTTGGATCTTTCGTGGCTTCTTTCTGAACCAACAAACAGAAGTAATCTCGGTCGCTGTCATTCAGCCCGAGTTTCTCTGCAAATCTATTCGCCATTTCAAAAGAGAGATTCTTGTCACCCTTGAGAACAGTCGAAAGAAACGAAGGCGCCACCCCCAAAAGAAGCGCCATCGCCCGAAGCGAAAACTTCGGATTGCGCTGAGCTTTCTCACTCATCACATTACGCAGATATGTGCGGTAGCTTTGGTGCGTTTGAATCGACATGGGCGCATCTTAAGCGATGTGCAGATGCAACTCGAGCTTTGAGAGAACAATGTGTTATCCAGGAGAGAACAGCCTGTAGTTTGGTAATGACTGTCAAAACATTCGCCAATCGCGCTCACAAACCGAATCTTTTGATTCGCTTTCAAATCAGCCTCGTTTGAGCTTTCCGGGGCTGAAAATTGGCCAAACCAGTTCGACCGGTACCGAGCCTTGGATAGTGAACATAAACTGAGATTTAGTGAAATCCGCGTCTTTATATCTAGAAAGGCATGGCTCAGGTAGCGAAGACGTTCCAACCCGATTAGCAGAGATTAGAGCCGCCTTCACCAGTTAAAGCGTCTCTGGGTCTTAAAAGCGCCGTAGATTCTTCAGATAAGCCTTTAACGACTCCCAGTCGCGCCTCAGTAGCGGTCCGATCAGAATCTCCATTGGGATGCCCCAAGTCGCTCGCGAGCGATTGTTCAGCGGGACGTCAGAACGATTGCCTTTCCATGTGCCTGAGAGCGATCCACACCAAAAAATCGCAAGCGTTTTAGAAGGTTCTGACGGAATTTTTGCGGACACTTGAGGTGAAATTTTCGAAGTTTTGCTTCACAAGTTTTGTCTTTCGAAAACACCAGCGTTAGGGATACACGCTTTAAGAAAGCGCCACGAAAGTTG
>CAJYIL010000566.1 GCA_913774795.1 Pseudobdellovibrionaceae bacterium | reverse complement strand
GGCAAACCTCTTCTTTTCGGACGACTCGGTGAAGGCCCTTTCGTGATTGGCTTACCCGGTAACCCAGTTGCGACCGCGACCGGCCTTCGGTTTTTCGTTGATCCATTCCTGCGGGCGCTCAAGCGTGAACCGCCCGAGCGAATTTTTCGAGCTCCGCTCACTCGTCGAATTCAAAAGACGCCGAAGGCCACCTGCTTCCTGAAAGCAAATTGGCGTGGCGACGTCGTCGAAGCGCTCGAAAATCAAAAGGCGTCGATCACGCACACCCTCCTTCATTCAAATGCGTGGATTGTGCTCGACGCATCCGCTCCTGACGAGATCGAAAAAGACACAGTCGTCGACGTCGTTCCGTTTATGCCGATCGCTTGACTTGCTTCTGGTCGCAATCAGACGAAGACTTGAAGAGCTGTGCAAACGACATTGGCGATCCGCAAAATCGAAATCGAAAGACAGGGCCAGCTCGTTACCGATACTTTAGCGGTCGAGGAGCCTCTCGAGATTCGCGTCGAGAGTCTGGGCCTCTCGGCCCGTTCGGTCTCGATCACAATGCGGACTCCCGGTCGCGATAAAGAGTTAGCCGTTGGCTTTCTTTTTACCGAAGGACTCATCAAAGAGCGCGCCGACGTTTTAGCGGCAGAGCCCTGCGGCCCATCAGGTAACGTCATTAAAGTCTCGCTCGCTCCGAATGCGACCATTGGGCTCAATCGACTTCAACGCCATTTCTACACGACTTCGAGCTGCGGTGTTTGCGGCAAATCGTCGATCGAAGCTCTAAAAACGCAGTCTCCCTTCAATGTGGTCGGCAAATTCACGGTCGAACGCGAAGTTCTCCTCACACTCCCCGACAAACTCCGAGCCGCTCAACGAACATTCGATTCGACAGGTGGCCTTCATGCCTCGGGTCTCTTCACTCCTGACGGCCAGCTTCTCGATGCGAAAGAAGACGTCGGCCGACATAACGCTCTCGATAAATTGATCGGCCACGCCTTTCTCGCACGCGAACTACCGCTTGAGCGTCACGTCTTGATGCTGAGCGGCCGCATCAGTTTTGAAC
>CAJYIL010000565.1 GCA_913774795.1 Pseudobdellovibrionaceae bacterium | reverse complement strand
TAAATGGCCATAAGGATCATGGCCATTTACCATTTTTGCTTCGACCTGAATCAGTTCGGCGTTCTTCACGCCGATATGAACAGCTCCGAATTCTGGCTGAATTTTAGAGCGGTCATCATGACGTTGTTCATGGGCTTGATTGGGGTCGGACTTTATCTCGGGCGCGCGTCTTGGGCCTCTCGTTCTTACTGGATGCGTCTTTTGCGTGTCGGCGCCTGCGCGATCGTCATTTCCGTCGTGACCTTTGTTCAGTTCGGAAATTCGTGGGTTTTCTTCGGCGTTTTGCAGTTTGCTTTCGTCGTTTCGCTGGCGGGGCCCGGACTCATCCGCGTTCCGTGGTTCATGCTCCCGCTCGGGATTTTCTTAGTCGTGCTTCCGCTCTACTACCGGGATATCTGGTGGTTTCAGATGCCGTACGTGATTTCGGGTCTTTCTCCGCTGAAGCCGATCACCGAGGATTTTGCGCCGCTCTGTCCGTGGCTCGGTGTCGCGCTCCTCGGGATCTTTGTCGCGTACATGGCGCGTCGATGGCATCTCAGCCTCTATGAGAAGCAGATTCGACCTCTGTCATGGCTCGGGCACCACTCGCTCGCGTTCTACATGGTTCACCAAGTCATCCTTTTCCCACTCGCATGGCTGGTTTCTAAGATCGCGGCTTGATCTCGGGGCGTGTTTGGTCCAAAAATCTTAAGGCGCACAAACACCAAGTGACCGAGGAACGTTCATGAAAAAGATCAAAGTAGCAAATCCGGTCGTCGAGCTCGACGGCGATGAGATGACCCGTATCATCTGGCAATTCATCCGTGAAAAACTCATCAAGCCGTATCTCGAAATCGATTTGAAGTACTACGATCTCGGCATGGAGTACCGCGACAAGACCGACGACAAAGTCACGGTCGAGGCCGCTGAAGCCATCAAGAAATACGGAGTCGGCGTTAAGTGCGCAACGATTACGCCCGACGAAGCTCGCGTCGAAGAATTCAAATTGAAACAGATGTGGAAGTCACCGAACGGAACAATTCGTAACATCCTCGACGGAACAGTTTTCCGTGAGCCGATCGTGATCTCGAATGTTCCTCGTCTTGTCCCGGGCTGGACAAAGCCGATCATCATCGGCCGTCACGCGTTTGGTGACCAGTACCGCGCAACGGACTTCGTCACGAAAGGCAAAGGCAAACTCACGATCACCTTCCAGCCAGAAGGCGGCGGCGAAACGATTTCGCACGAAGTTTATAATTTTAAGAGCGATGGCGTCGCTCTCGCGATGTACAACACCGACGAATCGATTCGTGGTTTTGCACATTCGTGCTTCAATATGGCGCTTTCGAAAAAGTGGCCTCTTTACTTGTCGACGAAAAACACGATCTTGAAGAAGTACGATGGTCGCTTCAAAGACATCTTCGAAGAGATCTACCAAAAAGACTATAAGGCGAAGTTCGAAGCAGCCGGCATCGTTTACGAGCACCGCTTGATCGACGACATGGTCGCATCGGCACTCAAGTGGGAAGGCGCTTTCGTCTGGGCTTGTAAGAACTACGACGGCGACGTTCAATCCGACACGGTCGCTCAAGGTTTCGGTTCACTCGGTCTCATGACTTCCGTTCTCGTCACACCAGACGGAAAGACAATGGAAGCCGAAGCGGCGCACGGAACAGTGACGCGCCACTACCGGATGCACCAACAGGGCAAGCCGACATCGACAAACCCGATTGCCTCGATCTTCGCGTGGACACGCGGGCTCGCGTTCCGCGGCAAACTCGACAACAACGAAGAGTTGATCAACTTCGCGAACACGCTCGAGCGCGTTTGTATCGAAACGGTCGAGAGCGGCAAGATGACGAAAGATTTAGCGATGCTCGTTCACGGCGACAAAGTTACGTCGGCTCAGTATCTCAACACCGAACCATTCCTCGATGCGATCGATCAAAACTTGAAGAAAGCTTTGGCTCTCTAAATTCGATCTTCGTGAACAACAACGCTCCAAAGCGTAAACCAACGGGCCGCCGGAAAACCGCGCGGCCCTTAGTTTTAAACGCCCTCACTGAACTGATTATGACCTCGACGGCCGCTAAAGGCGTTCGTTCGTTCTCGCGACCTGACAACCGACAAACGATCGACGGCCTGATCGCTCGAAGAGTCGGTCGCGCCGAGAAAGGCCGCCCGCTCGGCCGAAAATTTTGGGACGAGCTCCCGGTGACCAAAGTTATCGAAACATCTTAACGATCGTGACCACATCGCGACGCCCGCGAAAATGGTTTGGCGAGCCGACGTCGGTATGTTTAAACGAGTTCGCCAGAGGGGGGCTTCTTGTGATTGGTTTTCTTTTCTCAATTCTTGTTCCTGCGTTCGTTTGGGCGGCTCAACCGGTTGCGCTGATCTATAAAGGCCCTGGCTCTTG
>CAJYIL010000564.1 GCA_913774795.1 Pseudobdellovibrionaceae bacterium | reverse complement strand
CGACATGTTCGACTCGTTCGAAGAACGCGGGAACTACTTCAAAGAGATCGTGAAGCGCTTCCGTTAAGCACGGAAGTCTCGGCGAAAACGGGCGTCCTTCGGGGCGCCTTTTTTATTTTTAGAGCACGCTCGGTTCATGGATTGATCTTGAAGAGACCGCCGAGAGCTTTTTCGAGATTTGAGATCGGCTCGTTCACGCCGATCTTACAGGCAACAAACAGAGTGTCGGGCAAGGTGAAGTTGCCGCCTGCCAAGGCGAGCACGATTCCTTGACTGTAATCAGCTATTGATCCTTCTGACTCGCGAAGAATCGTTAGAGAGTCTTCCTCAGCACTCCAGACAGAATAAGTTTCTCCGGCATTCAGTACGTTTGTTTGAATTGCGTCCTCCGCTCCGTAAACAACACACTTGTTGCTGCGAAAAAAAACTGCATAGGGACGCGCGCTTCGAGAACGATGTGGCGCAGAGTTAAAGACGTCGACCGGTTTTGAATCATCCATTTTGTGAAAAGGCCCGCCAGCTTTTATGCCTTCTTCGCGAGTCACGGTGAAGACGCTGGCTCCTGACAAGCGGGCAGCGGTTGTCCCGAATGCCGACATAAATTGTGATTTCGTCAGGTCACGAACCAACGGCTCGCGGCCTGCCGCAAGGGATTGAGTCGTAACAAATGTCAGGATCAACATCATCATCTTGCGCATGGGGAACTCCTGCTGAGGTTGCGGCAAGACAGAGCGAATTCCATACCGACTTTAAATCCAACCAGTCGTGTTTAGGTGTCAATGGACTCGACATCGGGCCGGATTTGGGCGGCTCCATTTGGTGAGAGGTGGCTCAATCGTTAGCATCGAAGAATGCGCACTGTCGTTCTCGGCACGATCATTCTCGGCGTCGTCTTTTTCTTCCTTCATCAGAAGGCCTCGCGAATCTCATTGTTTTCGGCGAAGTCACCTCGTGCGTTGGTGCGCTCGAGCACCGAAGGTCTCGTTCGGACATCACAGGACGTCGCGCGCCAGGGCCGGACCGTAGCGTCGATGATGCCGCAAGCGCCGATCGAGCAAATACGCCATCACGTGACTTCGGCAAAAAGATTCGTCTCTGCCAAAATGTCAGATGAGCAGCTTCAGAACTTCAACCGCGTGAACGAGAAGCTTAAGCGCATCTGGGAGAAAAGACGGGCGCAGCTCTACGACAACATGAACCTCACTCGGGACCAGCTTCTAGCGCTCGATGAAGCCCGTCGCGAACACCAGCGGGGCCTCGAGCGCCTTTATCGCAACTTCACGGATGCGCCTCGAAGTCGGGAGGTTGACGCGGAGATCAACGCCTGGGGAAAACAAATTGATCAAGACTACGCAGACTACGACGCTTACGTTCGCCAAGTCGTGGGCCGCGCGAAGTTTGAAACACTCAAGCGCGAGCTTGAGCGCTTCAACAAGCGAATCGAGGATCGCTCTCCTCATAAAGTTATTTTCATCTCGGCCTGGTGACCGATCAAAGATCGCCGATCGATGGGCAATGCCATTTGTCGAGCGAGATCGATTTTGCGAGTTCGATCCTGACTTTCCTCTGGTGAACTATAAGAAGCTTGTCGCGGGACATAACCTTCCAAGCCCCGTCATCAAAGATTTTTTCAACGACGTCGTGGGATCAGAAGATCCCGGTTTGACGCCAAACGAGGCTGAACAAGCGGTCTTTGACAACTTCGTTAATTCACCTCGAGTGACGCAGCTTCGGAACGGCTTTTATCTAATTGGATTTTCGATTCAATCAATGAAGGATCAGAAAGGCGTGCTTACGCACGAGGTCTTTCACGCCTACACGTTTCTTAACCCGCGCTACCGCGCCGTCGTTTCAGACTTTTGGAAACAGACCGTTACAGCCGAAGATAGAGCCTCGATAACAAAAGAAATCGGACTGGCATACAACGTCGAAGATGAGGAACTTGTTATGGACGAGTTTCAAGCCTACCTGATTCAATCTAACGCCGACAAAGATCGTATGCGCACCTTTGTACCTAAATACCGCGAGGCGCTCATTAAGCGACTAGCCGACGAAAACATCAGAACTCTGACACTCTGATACTCTAAAGCGCAATTCAATGCGTGTCCCGACGCCAAACTCAGATGTCAGATTAAATTTTGCATCATTGTCAGACGCAAAAGTTTTAAGACTCGATAAGCCCAGCCCATGGCCGCCATCTTTGCCAAAAGAAAAACTTTCTTTCGAAAGTCGCTCGAGCACTGGTTTGGGAATGCCCTTCCCGTTGTCTTGAACACTCAATATGAGCTCTTCGTCTGGACAGTCCAATTTCATCGTAATTCTCTTCGCTTCGGCCTCGACCGCATTATTCAAAACGTTGGAGACCACTCTTGCGAGAGAGGATGAATCGACCAGGGCGCGCACGTCGCGCGCTTTTTCTGATGATTCAAGTTCGATGACGAGATCGGAGCGTGAGCTCATCTCGAGCTTCTTTTCATTGATCATGTCTACGAGTAAATCCGAGATGGACTCGCTACGCTTTGAATCGATTGATTCGGCTGAGGGGGAGCCTTTCGATCTCAAGAGTAGATCGTCTGCAATCTTATTTATTCGAGCCACCGATGCGCGCATCAAATCTTTATGAGCCTCAGGCATTTCCGACGAAACGGCCAATAGCATATTCAAGGCCGACAAAGGTGATCGAATGTCATGTGCGACTGACTTTGCAACACCGCCGAACGCAGCCTCATGAGCCAGCCGCTGGTTCGCTTCGATGTGCGCAGTTAGCGTTTCCGAAAGCGTATTCAGAAAATCACGCATTTCACCGACAGCTGGAATTGACTGGAAGTCCGATTTTTCTCGCGCATCCAATCCCGAAAGAATTTTGTTTAGCGTGATGATCGGAAGATAGACTCGGCGGTAGATATAGCGACCCGAAAAGAGGATCAGGCCGAGAAACAAAAGTGCGATCAAGCCAATAGCGAAAAGAACATTGGTTCTTCCATGCTTCGCATTTTCGATTTGGGTCATGTCTAAACTCGCAACCACGACGTAGTCATCTGGCGCTTCGGATTTATCTGGAAGAACGATGCCGGCTCGAAGATCTGAAGATGAGAGTTGGTTCCGGCGCTTCACCTCTACCGATTGGATCGGATACTCCAGCCCAAGCTGGTTCGCTTCCTCACTGATGGCTGACTGTAAGCCCATGTACTGCCAAGCTCGCCACTGCTCTTGTCGAGACGCGAGTATTGGAACAACTTGTTCCTTCATACGACTTTGAGCGGATTCGAGTTGGGCGCGACTCGTGAATTGGTAAACTCCAAGCAGAATGATCAAGCCCCAGCTAATCGCTAGGGCTTGGATTACCAAGAGCTTCAGAAGAAGAGGATACCTTAAGAAACGTTTCATTTTTTTGCAGCCGACGAATCGTCGAAAAAGCCTTCAGGGGTAAATCGTCTGAATGTGATTTCACGGAGCGCGTGACCGCCTTTAGAATCAAAACAAAGTTCTCCCGTCGCAGTTCCACTAAAGCAGCGTTGAGAAACAAACTCCTTCAACACTGATTCTTTCGTTGGCTGACCCTTTATTCCGTTGAGGACTTTAGCGGAAATAACGCCCAAGTCATATCCAGCCGCGATCTCTGCCGTCGGTGAGCGCCCGTACTTCTGCTTCACTGCTTTTTCGAATGCTGGCGGGAACCTTGAAGTCTGTGACCAGTCGCTTGCGATAAACGTTGGTGATTTTCGGCTCACCAAATACCGCCGGCCATAATCCACGTCGCCCATCATCCAAGACGAATTAACGATCATCGGTAAATCGATTTTGTTTTTCTCGAGCTGCTCCAGCAATTTTGCGTTCTCGGCCGCATATGATGTGAGGACAAGATACTTAAACTTGCCTTGCTTGAGATCCTTCATGATGCTTTCTTCGAGAACAAGGTCTTTGCTGAAATGGACAGGCGTCAGGCTCACATCCGATTTGCCTTTCGCTTCTTTGACGAAGGCATCTTCCTGATTCTTCGAGTAAACGGCGTAGGGATTCGTGACGAGTAAACCTTGTTGTGAACCGAAAGTTGATTTAATAAATTTCCGCGTTTCGACTGCTGTGCTTTTCATGGACTCGCCGAGAGAAAAAACTGTCGGACCCATTTCGCCTAAGTCGGCATGACCGGCTGCTGCCGAAATAGAGAGAATACCTTTTTCTTTCGTTAGCTTCGACTCCAGTAATGCCTCTTGGCTCGTAGGAAAGCCGACGATCATCACCACATCTCTATCAAGTAAACGTCTAGCCGAGGTCATCGCCCCGAGTTGAGATCCATCGCTTGTTTGTTCGATAACGAGAGTTTCTGAGACCTTTCGATCCTTCAGATTCTTCTCGAGACCAAGTTTGAAGCCCATCAAGAAGAGTTCCTGGTTTTTCGCCGGTAGAACCGCATCCGATGAACCGTAGCCTAAAATCGGAGCCGATATCGCGGGACACGCAACGAACGCACTCAAGGCGATGCAGACTAGCGAGTTGATTGTTCTGAACACAAAGTGGCCCCTAAAAATAGTTGATCAGTAAATATAAGCGCTTTTCTTCGAAGTTCTCGAACGAACGGGAGTCGAACGAACTTTTTTCGGACTTGATCAAAAGTTAGCCACCAGAGAAACTTAAAACGGCAACAGCCGCCCCTTCTTCAACGGGATCGAGAGTCGACCCTGACCACGAACCGCGCATGTCGACATGTCTGACGCCAAACAATAGACTCCCGAACGCAAACCTAAACGTTGGTTGCGAGTCGAAATCGACGCTTCGACGTAGTACTTCGGGATGTTGCCCGGAACAAACGCCGGACGAGTCGACGTCAATGGGCCTTCGTGACCAACCGCGACCGAACCCGCGAGCAACGGACCGGCCACTCGGCGAACCCCGACTTCTTCGCGCGCTTGTGAGCCCAGCTCAGGATTTCGGATGACGACATCCGTATTCACAAATCCTTCGATTTCTGAAGCCAAAAGCTGAGTGGCCGTCAGGCTAATCGTTGCGTCACGGAACTGCGGACGAAATTGCTTCATGCCGGCCGAGTCGCTCACATCGTTTGCGCCAACTTCGCCGGTGGCAAGCGCAGAGGCACTCACACCTGTTTTTCCATCCGCGGAGCGGTAGTCTGCGGTGCCGCCCATGCGGGCGTTGAACATCTGGTCGACCTCTGTTCCTTCTTTGTATCCGACGATCTTGGTCTGCTGAATCTGCGCGGCGAAGTTGATTTCGCCCACGATGCGCATTTCGATCGCCGAACCATTATCAAGCGGAATGCGTTGAGGTTTCGAGGTCACTCGTTCATGACCGGAGACGTAAATCCCTTGCTGTGTCATATCGCCGTAAAGCGACGTCGCACCCTGCTGTTGATAGATGACGACGCCCATGCGGCCCGAGAGATATTTCGATTTGTTCGTTGATCTGAAGACAGCGCCGATGACGTCACTTCCGTCTTCCGTACGCGCGTAGCCCGCACCAAGTGAAAGGCCCAATGTTCCGAGCTCACCCATCGCGACGGCTTGGCTGTCGTAGTTGCGAAGAAGCTTATCCCAATCCCCGGGATTGCCGCCGGCCATATCGTTCAACGTTAATCCTAACGCCGTCGGAAACGCGCTTAGGTATTGACCGCGTGAGCCTGAGTATTCGGCTTGAATTCCGGTTTGCGGAATTGTTCCGTCCTGGCGAGTGAGGGCTGTCGACGACGTGCTTTCGTTTGCAGTGACGTTCGCGTAGTTGATTGTGTAGACGCGATTCGGATTTTCAGGATCCTGAATGACCGTAACCGCGTGGTGCTCGCCCGTGACCGCCATCGCCTGCACGTAAGATTTCAATCCCATTTGTGAAGCGAGAATCGCGAGAGCTTTATGCATGTCTCGGCAAACGCCGGCCTTCGTCGAATTCTGCGCGGCTGTGAGAAGCTGGCGCAGAGAGACTTCTCCGGCTGAGTTTTCACCTTTGCCCACTCGTGAGTAATCGTAGTTGCGGGCAAACAAGCCTCCCAGCTGCGCAAGCCACGCGACCTTTTGCTGAAATGAAAGATGCGGAGCCACTTGCTTCAGAACACCTGGAATTTCAGCATCCGTTTTTGTGAAGACGATAGCGTCGATCGCGAATCGCATCACGTAGACCTCGGCGTCGACGACGATCCCGTAATTTTTCATGACAAATGATCGAAACGCTTTGGCTTGTTCGTAAAGATCACCTTTTACAGGAGCTGAAGACCTGAAGCGGCCAAGGACCGCATAGTAGCCGCCATCGATCTTAGAGAGTTCGTTCGTCGCGCTCGGAACGAATGTTGAGCCAAGCGTTTTGTAGTTACTCTGGTTACCGATCGTGCCTTGGCCTTCGATCCTGAACTGGATTGGGAGAAGGTCGGCGCGAGCCGCAAGAGACGAGAGAACGAGGGCAACCATTAAGACGTTCTTCATAAAGCAAAGTCCTTGAGCGAAGGTTCAAGAACGTCTGTTTCAAGCTTTAAGCCCTTCCATAGCGAATAGGGCCTGCGATCGTTTGTCTAAGGCCTGTTCAGCCCGCGCAAAATGGCGAAATTGTGAGGAGATTCAAAGCGTCGCGGTTTCGCTTTCAGGCTTCACGAACATCCGAACACGCTTCAAGACGAACTCCTCGAAACGATCTTTCGAGACCACGAACCGGGCGATGAATGGAATAAACCGGTACGCTAAGCCCGCCACGCGTTTCACGTCGTCATCGCTCTTGGCGTGTCGAGAAATGAAAGGCGCGATGTGCTTCTGAAAAACAGCCTCGCAAACGTGCTCTGCTTTCTTGAAGGCAGAAATAGCAACTGAAAATGCTTCTTTAATCATCGAACGACTCCTTTAAGCCATGAGCTCGTCAAGATCGGTCGAGACGACACCCGGGTGGGATTCTCGAAGAACCGAGATGGTTTTATGTTTTGCAAGACAGTTATCGCAGTGATTGCATTCGGTCCACGCCACCGATTGCTCGAAGTAGTTCATCAAGAACTTCCAGCGGCAGAGCGCGGTTTGCGCGTAGACGATCATCTGTTTTAGCTTCTCCTGATCTTTCGTGCGCTTTGCCTGGTAAGTCTCAAAGACGGTCGAGAGATCCTTTTGCTCGAGACCCCGGCGCATGAGTCGACCTCGCGCACCCAAGATGCCGACCGAGCGAAGCGCTGACATGATTACGCGGATTTTAGTGACCGCGATTGATGCGAGTTGTTCTTTGACGTCTTCAGCCGTGCGCGCTCCAGCCTCAATCACTTTGTAGACCGCCGTAATGGCATCAGCAGAGGGATATTTTCCTGCGAGGAAGAACGCCTGCGTTGATTTGTCCTTCTTTAAATAGAGGAGCGAGCAAATCGCGTGCTGGCCATCGCGACCGGCGCGGCCTGATTCTTGGTAGTAAGCTTCGAGTGAGCCTGTGAAGTGGTAATGAAGAATCAATCGGATGTTCGATTTATCAATTCCCATCCCGAACGCGTTGGTCGCAACGACGAGCGGGACTTCGCCCGACATAAATTGATCTTGAGCGGCATGACGATCGGCAGCTTTCATTTTGCCGTGGTAACGAACAACTGAAAATCCTTCGGCGCGTAAGCGCTCGTAGAGATCTTCGACACACGCAACCGTTGCGCAATAGACAATCGCTGAACCCTTTTGGTGAGAGCGAAGCCGCTCGAGCAGAGCCGGAAATTTTTCGTCTTCGCGGTCGAGCACCTCAGCTTCGTACTGGAGATTCTTACGGTAGATGCCCGATTGAATCACTTCGAGCCCACCGAACATCGTTGAAATCTCTTCGACGACTTCTGATGTCGCCGTGGCAGTCAGAGCCAGAAGTTGGGGGCGCCCCAACGCTTTCCATGAGTCGGCCAGACCCAAAAACGCGGGCCGGAAATCGTGTCCCCATTGAGAGAGGCAATGGACTTCATCGATGACAAAGAGATCGACCGTAAGGCCTTTGAGCTGCTTTTGAAAATCTGGCGACATGAGTCGCTCGGGTGTGACGTAAAGAAATTCCGCCCGCCCCTTCTTCAATTCACGAAGCGAAGTTTTCTCGTCATCGGCCGAGACCGCGCTGTTCAGCTCGACCGACTCGATCCCGAGCTCGTTGAGTTTTTCATTTTGATCTTTCATCAGCGCGATGAGCGGTGAGACGACGATCGTTGTTCCGACGAACAACTCTCCGGGAAGCTGATAACAAAGCGATTTGCCCGAACCCGTCGGCATGATCGCGAAGGTGTTTCGTCCAGCTAAAACCGAATCGATGACCTGAGCCTGGGCATCGCGGAGTTTGGTGAAACCGAAGGTATCTTTGAGGACTTTACGGACTTTCGGGGACCGAGAGGTGAGTCGAGCCATGAGATCGGTTTAACGCGTTCCTGGCAGAAAAGACTGACCAAGACGATTAGGATTTGTGACGTTTTGCCCGCTAATCGGGCGTCCTCGACGTGGACTTCAGGAGGCGGCCCAGCTAGATTTCGCCCATGACGCAAAAAAAGAGCTCTCGCACTAGCCACCGTAACCGCACGCAAATGATCCACGGAAAATCGGCGACGAAGTCGTGGGAGTTTTCACGGCATCTGATTCCACCGATCACGTCGGCTACGACGTTTCGTCTCGATTCACTTGAGCGCGGCGCTCAAGGTTTCATGAGCTTCGCGGGTGGATCGAGCGACGATCCCATCCTCATTTACGATCGTCTGGATGAGCCGAACACCATGATGCTCGAAGAATCTCTTGCGATCATGGAGGGCACTGAGTGTGCCGTCGCTTTCGCGAGCGGTATGGGCGCGATCTCGAGCGCGATTCTCTCGTGCACGCGTGCGGGTCAAAAAGTTCTCGCTCACCGAACACTCTACGGATGCACGTACTCGCTTTTGAACGATTGGCTTCCGCGATTTGGCATTGAAAACACGTTCATCGACATGAACTCCGCCGAGCATCGACAGCTTCTTGAAGATCCGAAAGTGCGCGTGCTCTATTTCGAATCGGTCTCAAACCCGAATCTCGAACTCGCCGATCTTCAGCGCATCATGGCTGACGTCAATAAGGCGAACAAAAAGCGCAAAGACGAAAACCGCATCATCGTGATCGTCGATAATACGTTCGCGACTCCTTGGGCTTTGAGACCCGCTGAGTACGGAGTTGATCTTGTCGTCGAATCGCTTACGAAAAATATCTCGGGCTTTGGGACGGAGATGGGCGGAGCGGTCATGGGCGCCCGTGCTTTCGAGCGTTCGTTGAAGCTTGCGCGCAAAGACTTCGGCGCGATCTTAAATCCGAAGGGTGCTTGGCAGATTCTTGTGCACGGCATTCCGACACTCGCGGTTCGCTATCAGCAACAACAGGCGACAGCTTTGAAAGTCGCAAAGTGGCTCGGGAAGCAGCCGCGCGTCGAGAGCGTCGTGTACCCGGGCTTGAAATCGCATCCGCAGCATGCTCTAGCGAAAAAGATGCTCCGTTCGCCGGAAGGCGAGTTCGCTTCAGGCACGATGATTTCGTTTACGCTGAAGGGCGACATGAAGAAGTGTCAGCGTTTCGTCGATCACGTCGCAAAAAATGCCTACAGCGTGACGTTAGCCGTTTCGCTGGGAGTCACGAAAACGCTGATCGAAGTTCCGGGCTTCATGACCCACTCGGCGATCCCGTCGGAGAAACAGTCGTCTTCAGGCATCGACGCTAGAGCCATTCGTCTCTCTCTTGGCCTCGAGCACGCCGACGACATCATCGCCGATCTTCAAGCGGCGATGGCTAAAATCTAAGATTGCCCCGCTGGCGGTAGCTGCTACCTTTTCGGAAAGCTGCTTCATTTCCGGAATTTCGGAAA
>CAJYIL010000563.1 GCA_913774795.1 Pseudobdellovibrionaceae bacterium | reverse complement strand
CTGTCGCGCGGTTTGACCAAATGGGCTTGATCCGCGAAGAACCGGTCAGTATTGCCAACCTTGCTCAGCAAACTTTTGTCCGGCGCGAACGCCTTCTCGTATTTCACAAACTCTTCGCTGCTTCTCGCGCAGAACACCTTCTGTGCAGGCTGGTCGTTAGGTTCGTAGCGGTAGCCAAGAAAACGCGCGATGATCTCTTCAAAGCACGACGTCGTGGCTTTGCCGTTGATCGCTGAAACAGCCGGGCGGCTCACTCGGCGTTCGCCGCGGATGTACCCGGCCTTCTCCAAACGGCCGTAGTGTTCAGGACTGAAAAGCCGGAATGTCTCTTCAGCGAGCTCCGCAGGATCAACAACTCCACGTGTTTGAAGAGAAGAATATCCCGGTGCGATGTAGTCCCATCCGCCGACAGCGCTTTCAATTCTTTCACCAGACGACTGAATGTGAACGCCGATGTCGAAATAAGGAATGACGAAATACGTCGAAAGCAAATTGAGCAGATGTCTTGCGAACACGGAATCGGTACAGCCAACAAGAACGTCGCAACTCTTCATGACCTCGATCGAGTCTCGTGACTGAAGTGGAGACTTGGAGATTCTTACGATTGATCCAAGCCCCATTTCCTCGATCGCTAGCTTCATGATCTCGGCTTTATTTTTCCCCAACTGTTTGAGCTTCGAGTTGAGGAGACGATTCAAATTTGACCCGCCCAGCACATCAAACTCGCAGATTGCGATTACACCAAACTCGTTTCGACCGGACAATTCGGCGACCCACGTCCCTGTCCCTGAGCAGCCGACAATTCCGATCTTTATCTTTTTCAGAACCTCGTATGTAGATTCGTCGAAGCCCATGATCTTCGATTCCGGACGATACGGGAACAACAGAAGGGTGGAACCGACCACCCAAATGTTGTCTATAAACGTCGCAGAATTATTGCGATCGAAAATGCGGCCGACAGCACTGGTTGGAGTGAAAACCACGCTCGCATGCGGAGCCTCGCTCTCGCACCAACTGTGAATCGATGGGAACAATCCGAGATCAGAGCGGTCATCTTGACGGGAAAACGCGGCGAGGCCACCGGGATGCGAATGAATTTTAACGACCGCTTTCTTCTTCTTGGTGGCCTCATCAAGTACGTCAACAATGTCGGCTGTATTCCAAGTCAACAAATCCTCTTTGCGATCGCACTTGTCGTGAGGAACGCAAAAGACATCAGTAACAATGAGGCGTATGCCGTCTTCATGATAAATCGGCGAAGCCAAACAAACCGCGAGCGCTTCTAGGCCGTCGCCAGGAAACAGGTGTTTTTGGAGTTTTTCATATTGAGTGCTGGTGAAGGTAAGATTTGTCATCGATCAGCGCTCCAGCTCATCGCGAAGGCAGGCATCCATCAAGCCTACTTGTGTCTCAAGATTGTCGATACCAACTCGCCAGGCTGACTCGGGAGTGCGATGACGTGACCACTGTTGCGCCGTCTGGCCGTTTACCAGTTGAATGGTTACCGCGTGAAGTGGACGACCGTCAGACCGTGAGACCCCGGGCAAGATGTAGAACATATCGATCTGCGCAGCTGGATAAGTGAGGGGTACGACGAACGCGACGTCGGCCATCTCACAGTTGTAGCCACACGGAAGTTTGTAGCCGCGAATAGTGACCAAGCGATTGCCTTGCCACGATTCGACTGCCCACGTGTACCCCGAGGCATCGAGAAATTTTTCGTCTTCTTCCGTGAGAGGATAGACGGCCGAACGATCGCGCCCGTCGGTGCGTTTCTTCGGAATTGTGCGAAACTTCTCAATGCCTTCACCGAGTAAGTCGACCTTGTCATCGAGACCAATGAGCTTACGACCGCCGTCTTTCGATTTTTCGTAAAGATCAAAATGGTCAGGTGGCGTTTTGTTCGCAGCAGTCAGCAGGTCGCGACCTGTAACATGACGGTGATCGAACTCGATCGACTGATCGTCGACCTTAACGAAGAACAAAACTCCAGATGCCGGAGTTTCGTGGTCATGGTGATGACCTGCTGGTTGGTTGTTATGGTTAGGCTGGTGCGCCATTCTGGACCTCCTTGTCGCAATGCGACTGATAGAGGTTGACCGTGAATGGACCACCGGTGATGATGGTTCCATCCACGGGCAACCGTGGCTCGAAGCCGAAAGACCGCTTTCTCAGGGCAAGGTCGATCGGCTTTTCTCTTTTCTGACGACAACAACGCCGCCAGACCTCTTAATCTTGATCCCACATGTCCGGGATCCGCAAGACAGATCTTAACATTGATCGAAAATAGTTTTTGTCTGATTTTCGGACCAAACTAAAGTTCAATAGAATCGCGCATTTGCTAAAACTAGACTTGTGTCGCATGTTCGAAGGTGTAAGCCTTCAATAACCTACACGTGGAAGCATCATGACCAAGACATCACATGCCGTTGGTTCAAAATCATCCCGTTCAAACATTGGCGCGCGCGTTCGAGAACTTAGGAAATGGCTTCGTATTAGCCAAACCGCTGTCGGAACGTATCTCGATATTCCGCGCTCAGCTGTTTCAGCACTCGAAAGTGGCAAGCGTGATTTAGGCGCTCAAGAAATTCTGATGTTAAGCAATCTCTTGCGATGCGATCCGAATTCGCTCTTGGGTTTGTCGAACACCAATACGCCAGTCGACTTCTCGCCTGGAGCTACGGTGATATTCAACGCCCGAACGAACTCACCGGATTTGGATTTGGCCGATCATGACCAAAAGGAGCTTCAGAGTTTTTCTGAATACCTTAAATCGATGTTCTCAAACGGCGTGTTTCAAGAGCGCTTGAGGCCACGTGACTTGATTAGAAGCAAGGTTCCGCAGATTGCGGCGCGCGAGATCCGAGCCAAGCTCAATGTTGAATGTCCAATCGACGTGTATTCTCTAATCCAAAAAATTGGCCTCTATCCTCGCTTTACCGCACTAGAAAACTTGGCAGGAGCAATCGTGCGAAGTGGCTCGGAAGAAAAGGCGGTTTTTGGAATTCTCGTTAACTCAGATCAGCCAGAAGAGCGGACGCGATTCAGCGCATGTCACGAGATTGCGCATTATCTGCTGGAGCATCTTCCAACGTCAGAAGAGTTTCATCCCTCGTTGAAAACGCGTTGGAAAAATCCGATCGAAACCGATGCTGATACTTTTGCGGCGGAACTTCTAATGCCAAGTGAGGCGATCATAGAACGGGTTGGCAAAGAAGCCCTTACGCCACTCAGGACTCAGGAAATAGCCGATCATTTCGTTGTTAGTTATCAAGCGATATTGTTTCGACTGCTAGGTCTGCACTTGATATCGAAAGTACAATACGACGAATTCAGCGCTAAGAAACCAAGCGAGTTAAAAGCGCAGATGAATCCTTCAAAAAAGACTCGCTCATCAGTATTCAAAATTAAAGACGTTGAACTTTGGCTCAACAACATGAGTGAGATGGTTGGCCAAGAGTTTCTGAATTCGCCTGACTGGGTGCGGTTCGCTCAAGAAGGTGGCTGCTTCGAATACTGGAGACGTACCAAATTTAATGAACGCGCCACGGATGTCAGAGACGTATATGAGCAAGTTGCGCTATGGATAGCGAAAAACATGCCGCTTCAACCGGCTAAACAGATCTGAACTTCTACCTAAAGTCCTTCAGTCATTCTGAGACCGTTGTTCAGTACATTTCAGCAAGTTTAATCAACGTTTCGACGCTGACGTTCTTACCGGTTTCGATCTTTCGGAAGTGTCTTCAGTTTAACCAGCCCTTTTCTTCAGTTTGCTCAACTGTCCAGCCTTTGTCTTCGCGCATCTGGCGACCGTGGAACGGTCCCGATTCTTCCTTAAGTTCACGAGATCTTAGGAGCGCTGCGGGTTACGGGTGAGTTTGTAATCAGCGGGCCTATGCCTTTGGACACGTCACACTTCGCGCGATCTGCAACGTGAAGCGGAGCGATTGAACCTGCCAAAGATTACCTTTCACGGACTTCGACACTCATTCATGCGAACGAAGAATCGATGGTCGCGCGGTGGACGATTGGATAGGCAGACAGCAAAAAACCATCGATCTCAAAATTGTTAATGCGAGTTCTTAAGAAGTTTCAGGAAGTTGAAAGTAATTGGCGGAGAGGGAGAGATTCGAACTCTCGTTACGGTATTAGCGTAAACACGATTTCGAATCGTGCGCCTTCAGCCACTCGGCCACCTCTCCGCAGAGGAGCTATGGTTTCGCCCAACCGGGCGCACGCAGTCAAGGAAAACGCCCCCGAAGATGGCTAAAACGCGCCCGAAAAGCGGGCGCTCGCCCCTTACTTATCGTTAATGCCCACAAGGACCGTCCAATAATCGAGCAAGTTCACCGGAACCGCCGTGGTGACCTCAAAACCCGTGCGCGCGATGAACTCCTCCATCGGAAAATCCGGGTGAAAGCCCAGGTACCGAGCAAGCGGTTGAATGAAGTGCTCCGCGCGGCGGATGACCTGATTCTTATTCTGGAAGTGGTTCAAGATAATGATCTCGCCGCCCGGCTTACAGACGCGCTTCACCTCGCGGTAGAACTCACTGACATCCGGAACAACCGTCGCCACATACATCGCGACGACTTTATCGAAAGAGTTGTCCTCGAAGGTCATCTTCTGGGCGTCCATCTCAAGCAACGCTTCAACCTGAGGAAGATCGCGCGCTTGCTCACGCGCTTTCTCAAGCATCTCGGCCGAAAGATCGATGCCAACCACGCGAACGGTCGACGGATACATCGAAAGCGAAAGGCCCGTGCCCACTCCGACCTCAAGAATTCGCTGACCAGGACGCATGTGAAGATGCTCGATCGCCGTACGGCGACCTGGATGGAAGATCGCGCCGAAGACGAGATCGTAGTAACGAGCGTAGCGGCGATAAGCTTTGACGACGGATTCGGTCGTGACTTTTTCCAAGGCGAGCCTCCAGATCCGAGTGAGGCTGCCCGTCAAACCGCGCGCGGTAAAGCTCCAGCGCGCAGCTTCAGTGTTTAATCTGCGTTATCTTTAGCTTCTTTTTGAAGGTAGGCCTTCAAGTCACTGTTACAGAATGACGATTGCTTGCGCGCGCAGGCCAGAGATTCGCGTTTCGACTGATGCGAGGCTTTTTGAGCCAAGCGCTGTTTATTACGTGGGTGGAGTTTCGAGGAAACTCCACGAGGTAAACTTGATTCATTTGCTCCGTTCACGACATCACTTAAGACACCGCAAGCGCATTGAGACGCGCACGTCTCAAAGCCTTTTTCGATCGCGTAGTTTTTCGGATCGGCCGTGTAGGCTTCTGTTTCTGCGCGCATCTGCTGATCGATCAAATACTTCAGCGGCATTGTGTATGTGCCCGCCTCTTTCGGAGTCAGTGGGCACCCGATGATGTCCTCGCCGTTTTTGTTCTCGTCGATAATAACCTTCATCAAGTTCGCTACCGAGTTAAGTTCAACGATTGAATATCGCTGAAGCACATCCTCAGACGTCGTGACGGCCGGAACTGGAGCTGCGACCAAAGCCGATTTCGTTTCGTCGACTTTTTTCTCCGAGCTTGAGCATGCGGTCAAAACGAGGGCTAGGGCAGCGATGACGATTTTCATTTCATTCCTTCGGCGGTGTTGAGTTCATCGAAAGCTTGGTCAATCGTCACTGTGCGATAGATTCCTTTTTTCTGTCCAGCAGCGAAATCGGCCATCAGCATTTTCGAAGCCGCGATCGACTGCGGGTGAATGTCGTGGAACAAGATGATCCCGCGCTTTTGCACCGCCATCTGTTTCTTTACGCGCTCGTAAACCGACTGCGGATTTTTATCCTGCCAGTCGAGAGAATCGACGTTCCAAGTCACACTGACCAAGCCAAGGTCTGCGATTTTCTGTCTCACCGCCGACGTTTGTGATCCGCACGCGCCATAAGGGCAGCGGAAGAAACGAGGGCGATAGCCGTTTTGAACATCGACCGTCGTCGATTCGATAATCTCATGACGAAGCCCTCCGGGACCAAGCTTCGGGAGATTCGCGTGCGTATAAGAGTGGTTCGCAAGCGTGTGACCAGCAGCTTGCGCCTGTTTCACGATCGAAGGCATCTTCGAAACATTTTGAGCGATCCAGAAGAACGTCGCCTTCATGTCGTTTGCTTTCAAATTCGCCAGAGCTTGCGGAGTGTATGTCGAGTGAGGGCCATCATCGAACGTGAGTGCCCAACGACCTGTTTTAAATTCGAATCCGTTCATCATGCCTGAGCGACCAAGCCCCGGAGCAATGGCGCCGACCGATTGAGGCGTGCGCTTCTCATATTGTTCTGCCAAAGCCGCTTTGATCTCGGGTGCACGGGCTTCGATCTCTTGGTTGATCTCTTCGTCTTTACGGGCGTTTTCAGTTTCACGGGCGAGCTGAAGTTTGTTGCGCTCATAGAAGTCTGAAGTTTCTCGCGCACCGTTCAAGATTTGGTTGCTGAAAGCTCCGCTTTTTTGAACTTCGATCAACTCTTTCAAGAGATTTTGCTTCGCCAGACGGTTTGTCGAGTTCGCTGATGAAACGACAGTGTTGCGAATCGCGCGATTCATCAAAAGAGCGCGATTCTGGAGATCTTTCGAAACTTTCGAATCGTTCATGCGCGCATGCGCGATCTCATTCGCTCGTTTGTAGAAGTAGGTGATCTTCGCGGTCGTTTCTTCTCTCAACGACCAAGCACTGATCAAGCGCGCGTAGGTGTCGTCAGTCTGAAGTGCACCATCGGCGACATTCGTTTGCTTCGCGTAGTCATCAAGCTTGGCGTCGTAGTCATTTAGCAACGCTTGCGTGCGATAGAAAATTCGCGCAACTCGGTCGATGTATTGACGCGTTTCTTTGTCGACGTCTTCTGACGAGATGACCGCTTGAAATTCCTTTTCAAGCGAAGCCTCAGACGGGATCGAGGCGACCGAGCGCACAGGCTCAAGCGGAGCTGCAGAAGACGCTGCTGTCGACGCAGACTCAAGCGCGACAGGCTGCATACGAATCGGCGCTCCGCCCGAAATCACGTGTGCTTCGACCTCAGGTAGCGGCGGCAAGAGAGCCGATTGGTTTGTCGTGCAAGAGGCAAGAGCGGCAAAAGAAGCGACGACGACCAAAAGATGGAACCGATTCATCAGTGAACTCCAGATTTTCCGAGGGACTCTTCACAGTTTAAGGTCGCCTCTCACGCGGGAGAACGGCGGGAGAAGGAATCTGGTCGTAGGTGGCGCCGGGGCTCATCTCATTTTGAGAATCGCCCTAGTAAAGTGTGAAAAGTTCTCCTTACACCTCGACCTGGACGGCCTTTTGTCCGATAGGCTCACATGGTCTTAGTTCGTGCGGCGCTCGTAAAAGTCATGCAAGTTTGCGCAATCGGCGCCCTCACGCTCGGGGTCATCGCGAGCTTTCTTCTTTCGTACTCCTACTTGAGCGGCGATCGCCAAGATCGCGCCGAGATGATCGCCACCGCCGAATCCGCACTCGGCGTTTTCCAAGTAAAGACAAATCCTCACGCTCAGTCGGCTTCATTCGCCAGCGAGCGCTGATTCGTGCTAACGTGCGCGGGTCATGATCGATCAATTCGCACATTTCTTTAAGCCTGAAGTCCGAAACGCCGGCGATGAGCTTGTCTCCGAAAAAGCCGTCTATCTAAAAATCGGCAGCGACACGCAGATCGAAGCCTCGGTGAATGGCTCAACCCTTTCGCAGGTCACCTTTCGCTCGACCTCGATCGAAGCACCGAACTTCACCGTCGATTGTTCGTGTAAGACGTCTGCGAAGGGCACGATGTGCAAACATATTTGGGCGGTGCTGAATCTTGCAAGCGAGAAACAGCCCGACTTTTTCGTGAACAAGTCGTCGATGGAAAAAATCGAGAGCTTCGAAGAAAAAGCCAAGAAGCCCGTGACACCTGAATCCGCAAAGCGCCAACAGGAGTTCGCGGACCGTCAACAAGCGCTGAAACAACGCGCGGCCGACGCGAGAAAACAGCAGTACCAAATCCAGAAAGCTCGCGCCAAAGAACGAAAAGGCGAAACTCCAAAAGGCACGTTCGGTAAAGCGAAAGAGAAATCGCAGAAGTCGACGCAGTCCATGAGCGACGACGTGAAACAGGCTCTTATTTATTTTGAAGCCAATGGCTTCACTCTTGAGCTCCCGATCAACGAAGAAGAACTCAGCAGCGCAAAGCGCGTGCTCTCTAGAGTCTTTCATCCCGACAAAGGTGGCACCCAAGACGAAGTCGTCGAACTCAACCATCACGTGAGCGTCCTTCTCAAAAATCAGTGAAGTAAAATCGAGACGCACTTCGAGCGCCTAATGTGACGGCTTAGATCGCACGATCGCGTCGAAGAGTCGCTCGCTATCGATCGGTTTTGTGACGTGGTCGTTAAAGCCAGCTGCGATCGCTTTCGTACGTTCTTCGAGAAGAGCTTGAGCGGTCAGCGCGATCACAGGTTTTTGATACCCTCGCTTTCTCAGCTCACCCAACGTTTCGTAGCCATTCATTTGCGGCATTTCGATATCCATCAAAATGAGATCAAAGGGCTGTTCTTGGGACTTCGAGATCGCCTCCTCGCCATTATGCGCGATCTCAACTAATAACCCTTTCTTGCGCAAAAGCCGCTTCACCAGTTCAAGGTTATCGTCGGAATCATCTGTGATAAGCACTCGAAGACCAGCTAACTCAGGCAGCGCTGGTGTGTGCGTACCCGCTTTTTCGACTCCGTTGATCAAAGAAGACGCTGGGTCTGGCCGCTTGAATTTTAACACGCATTCGAATGTGGTCCCCGCTTTCGGGTCAGTCGACAGCAAAGTCAAATCGCCTCCCATCTCCTGTGCCAAACGTTTCGAAAGTGAAAGACCAATTCCTGTTCCGCCGAATCGACGAGCGGTCGATGTGTCAGCCTGACTGAAGGGCTTGAACAAACGTGCGGCTTGTTCAGCGCTAAGTCCGACGCCCGTGTCATGAACTTTGATTGAATAGATAAGTTCGGAGAGGTCATTGGCGAGTTTTAAAACCGAAATCGTAATTGTTCCTGTGTCAGTAAACTTGATCGCATTACCGAGGAGGTTGATTAAAATCTGCCGAACTCGATTGGGATCACCCGAAACTACAAAGTCACCGGCGGAGGGAAAGGAGGTGACAAGTCGGATCGATTTAGTAGCCGCGACCGGCTGGTAGATGTCGACGACATCTAAAACCAGTTGCTGTAAATCCATGGGCGTCGCTTCGAGATCGAGATGACCTGAATCGACCTTCGAAAGATCCAGGATATTATTTATCAGCAGACTCAACCCGCTCCCGCTGCGGATGATGCGATCGAGAAAATTTTCTTTTTCAGTTTCAGTCAGTCCCTTCTCACGCAAGAGCCGGGCAAAGCCGATGATCGCCGTCAGCGGGGTTCTGATCTCGTGACTCATGTGAGCTAAAAAATCTCGTCGGGCCTCAGCACTTTGCTTGGCAGAATGCTCGGCTGCTGCGAGGGCTTCGCTCGCTAATTTAATATCTGTGATGTCAGTTGAACTCGCGACCCACAGTTTGATCGTGCCGTCGTGCTCGAAGATCGGAACCGCGCGACCTAACATCCAGCGATATTGGTCATCTTTGGACCG
>CAJYIL010000562.1 GCA_913774795.1 Pseudobdellovibrionaceae bacterium | reverse complement strand
ACCAAACGAAAGCGTTTGGTTTTGGTAAAGCGCGAAGATCAACAGTACGAAGTCGCGACGTTTCGCCGCGAAGTTCGCGCCGAAGACTTCCCGGAAGGCGATCAACCTTTTGGCGATAACGTTTTCGGTTCGCCGGAGGAAGATGCGCGTCGCCGCGACTTTACGATCAACGCGCTTTTTTACGATCCTGTGTCGGAAAAGCTCATCGACTACGTCGATGGACTTCCCGATATCGAAACTCGCACGTTGCGCATGATCGGCGATCCCGACGCTCGCTTGATCGAAGATCCGATTCGCATTCTGCGGGGACTTCGCTTCTCGCATAAACTGGGACTGACCATCGAGCCGACCCTTCGGGCCGCGATGCACGCACGGGCGTCTGAACTACCGAAATCGGTCTTGCCTCGACGTCGCGAAGAGATCTTGAAGATCTTGCGATTGCAAGATCCTGAGCTGGCTCTTCTTGAAGCTTTCGATTTGGGCCTTTGGATGTTTGCGGCCCCGACGCTTCATTCGTTCTTGGAAGACGGCGCTCGTCGCGAGGTGTTTCTCGAGACGTTTACATCTTTGCGGGACATGGTCGTTGATCCGAACGAGCCGGTCCAACTGTTTGCTTGGCTCACGTACTCGATGCTCGTGGCGTCGCGCACGGTTTCGTCACGCAACGCTCTTCCTTCGATCGACGAAGATATGTTCCAGCTCTTCATGCGCGACGAACTCGGCATGTACCGCTTTGAACAAACGGTTTTGACGAAAGCGATTCAGCTTCTGCCTTTGGTTGTGAAGACCGAAGAATTCAAACGTCGCGGAGAACGTCGTCAGCTGGCGTTCATGAAAAACGAAGGCTTTAAGCTCGCAATGCGAATCGCGGAATCAGACTATTTGCTCACGTCTGCGCAGCTCGCATTTTGGCGAACAGCGTTCGATCGCTTGTCGGGTGAGCTCATGGTCGCCGAAGCAGAGTCGAAGACGAAGCGTCGTCGTCGCCCGCGTCGCCCTCGTAAAGAGCGTGGCGCTAGTGGTTCGCCTGATGCAGTCGATGCGGCGGGTTCGGCTAGCGAAGACTCTGAATCCGACAGTCTCGACCAAGACCTTGATGACTCCGAACTTGATCCCGCTGACGAATTTCGAGACATCAAGCTGGACGACGTCGACGATTCAAAGCGCGTTTAGCTTTTAGCTGGTCTTTCGTTGGGGCGACTCGCTCCCGATGAACGGTTCTGGTAAACTTTAAGCTATTCAACAGAGGTTCATAAAATGGGCGGATTTAGCGGTCTTCATCTCCTTCTTCTCGCAGTCATTTTGATCGTGTTGTTCGGGCCTTCGCGGTTGCCGAAAGCCGGTCAATCGATCGGCGAAGCGATTCGCGGATTCAAAAAAGGCATCAACGGCGACGAGATCGACGTCACTGAACAATCAAAGCAAGCGAATTTGCACGCCTCTCAACAAGATCCGCTGACTCAAAAGCAGCAGACAAAAACGCGCCAAGATTCTTAAGCCGCAATATCGAATTGCTTGAAGATCGATTTCGTCGATTTTCGGAACTGCGTGAGCTGGGCGTCTTCGATGCGTTCGTCTCCGTAGAGAGCTGCATCAAAGCACTCGGTTGTTTTAACGAGCGACTCCCCCATCTTCGGGAGTCGCTTTTTTATGTGTCCCGCATGCACGCGGGCCGGAACACCCTCTTCCCGGCCGAGCTGAACTTTTTCAAGCACGCTCATCACCACGTTGTACGTTTCGATGATCTCTTGTTGAGCTGAGAGCTTCTTTCGGCGGATGTGTTTGAGTTCCTCGGCAAGAAGCTTCTTTTCCTCTTCACTTAAGGTGAGCAGCACGTCTTTCTGTTTCGTTCGTCTCAACTGCTTGACGAGCCAGAGGCCGATTGCGAGGCCGATCAAGCCAAAGACGATATACGGAAAAACGTTTTCGATGCGGTTGAGTTTCTCGTCGAGCTCCTTGGCGATTTCTTGAACGCGATCGGCTTCGAGGTTGTCGGGATTGTCTTTTGAGTTTTGGGCTTCTTGTTTTGGC
>CAJYIL010000561.1 GCA_913774795.1 Pseudobdellovibrionaceae bacterium | reverse complement strand
CTCAAATCTTTGACAATCTCGAGGGGGTGGGTCAAGACAATCCCTTTATGAAATCGGTTAGGCCTTTGCTCAACGGTCGTGTCAATTTTCCGGCCTGCTTGGCGCCGATGGTAGGGCTTTCTCACGTCGCGACTCGGCGTCTGCTCCGCGAGTATTTGCCCGCGAATGCGACAACGTTGTGGTCCACGGAGATGCTGAACTCGCGCCGAATTCCGGGCGAAAATCTCGCGAAGACACCTGAGACGATGCGGCACGACTCAGAGACCGATCTTGTTCCCCAAATTCTTGGCAACGAAGAGTCGGCGATCGCTCGGTCGGTGGCTCGTCTAGAGACGGAGTGGGGCGCTTCGGGCATCGATATCAACATGGGTTGTCCCGTGAAGAAGGCGCTCTCGCATAACTACGGAGTCGCTTTGATGGGTGACTCGTCGTATGCCGCCGAAGTGGTGCGTATGACGGTTCGCGCGACGTCGCTTCCGGTGAGCGTGAAGTTGCGGGCGGGGCACCAAAACGATTTGCCTTACCTTTTGCGGTTTGTGTCGGGTCTTCAGGACGCCGGTGCCGCGTGGATCACACTTCATCCGCGAACGACCGAGCAAAAGCGCCGCGGCTCCGCCGACTGGTCGCAGATTCGCGAAGTGCGCTCCGCTTTGTCGATTCCCGTGATCGGCAACGGTGATGTGCAAACCGCGGATGATGTTCTGGCTCTTCTTGAGCAAACGTCTTGCGATCAAGTGATGATCGGTCGTGCTTTGACGGCGCGCCCTTGGCTTTTGTGGCAACTCGGCGAGCGTCTCGGTTTCGCGGCACCTGCGGCTTTCGAGGGGCGCCGTGCGCCGGTGGGACCGATCGAAGAGGGCGCGGAGTACGGCCGCTCTCTCCGTCGATTGCTCGCATTGATGCAGGAGCATTTCACGGAGGAGCTGGGATTGCGTAAATTCCGCTTCTACGTGAAGACCGGAATGCCGTGGCTCTTATTCGGTCACGTGTTGCATGCTCGAACGACCTCTGCACGGACATGGGCGGAGATGGATGCTTGTCTCGTGGAGTTTTTCGCTAGTGAGCAGCCGATGAGCGAGCGGACAGAACTTCGGCAGTAGGGGTGGTGGCTGCTCGGGCGCCGGGCTTAGATGGTGCGGGTGCGGGTGCGCTTGCGGCAAGTTCGCGTGTGGAGGGTGCGCTGTGTTGCGACGGCCTCTCGGATTTTTGCGCGGAGCTGTCGCGTTGGCGCGAGGAGCCTGCTTTCTTGCAGCCTCGAGATCGCGGTGGTGCGAAGGACTAGCGTTCCCACGGCCTCAAGATCGCGGTGGTGCGAAGGGCGTTCGTTCCTACGCCCTCAAGATCTCTGTGGTGCGAAGGGCGTTCGTTCCTACGCCCTCGAGATCGCGGTGGTGCGATGTTTTTTCCGTCCATGTGAGGCGGGTTCCGATTTGCCATCCGGGCGGATCGGGAGAAGATTCGAAATTCAGAATTAGAATTCGAAAAACAAAACTACGCGCAAGCATTTGTTTTGACTCGACTTATAATCATGCTATGACATAGCCCCAATGATTCAGAGGCGTGTTCACGGGTCAAGTGCAACAACGCAAATTTAGTTTACCAGTCTTGTTTCCACCCCAAAAAATGTTTCGTAAGGCGTTTTCCATCCGAGTATTTTTCTTGGTCGATGGTTCAAGAG
>CAJYIL010000560.1 GCA_913774795.1 Pseudobdellovibrionaceae bacterium | reverse complement strand
CTCGCGGGAGCTGCATTTCACGGGACCGGTCATACATCGGTCACAGAAATCGATGAAGCCCACCGGCTTCTCGAGCCGATCGTGGGAACTGGTCTGGCGAGCCTCTTGTTCGCAATCGCCCTTTTGGCATCAGGCCAGAGCTCCACGTTCACCGGCACGATCGCCGGACAAGTCGTTCTCGAAGGTTTTTTAAAACTTAAAATTCCGTGCTGGCAACGGCGCGTGATCACGCGCGCGCTTGCGCTCTTACCCGCAGCCTTCGGTGTGTGGTGGCTCGGTGAAAATTCAGTCGGCCGACTCTTAGTCTTAAGCCAGGTGGTTTTAAGCTTTCAGTTGCCGTTTGCGATTTATCCGCTCATTCGGTTTGCGAGCGATCGTGGTTTGATGAAAGATTTGAGAATCGGCCTCAGCATTCGCGTGATCGCGTGGATTTTGTTCGCCGTCATCTCGGCCGCTAACGTTTGGCTCGTGCTTCAGGTTCTTCGCGGATCTAATTGATCCCGTATTTTTTCTTCAGGACCTGCTCGCGCAGCCAGAGCGGAATTTGGAGGGCGGCCAAAATGCCGAGCCGAGTCTCCGCAGAAGCCACGATGCGAGTCTCACGTGGGCTTGAACCTTCTAGGCAATCGACCACGGCATCGGCGATCTTGCTTGCGGGAATCGCGGCCGGCACATCGCCTTTTACCGTTTTCAAAAAACTTTCGATGAACGGCGCATAACGCGATCGAGCCTCGCTCGGCATTTGGTCGAGAAGCTCTTTTTCGCGGGAAAAATTCTTCTCCCAAATCGGCGTGGCCACCTGCCCAGGTCGCACCATGAAAACCCGCACTCCGAACGGCGCCATTTCCATCCGGAGCGACGACGTGACGGCTTCGAGCGCAAATTTAGAAGCGCTGTAGACACCCAAGAACGGGGCCGAAACAAGCCCAGAGACGGATCCGATCATGACGACTCGACCTTCGCGAGCGCGAAGAAGAGACGAAAATTTTTGCGTCGCGCTCACCGCTCCGAAGACGTTCACTTCAAATTGCTCGCGAAGAGCTTCAAGTGAAACTGTCTCGATCGGAGCTGAGACCGCGACTCCGGCATTATTTACCAAGTGAAAGGGAACGGATGAGTCGCACTCCGCCGCAATCGTCTCGAAGGCTTTCTCAAGCTGGTCCGGCTTTGTGATATCGAGAATCAGGGCCTTGATGTTCGGTGATTGAGCTTCGAGTTCTTTTGCATCTTTCTCTCGCCGAACGCCGGCGTAGACCGCGTGCCCACTTGAGGCCAACGCTTTGGCGATCTCAAGGCCAATTCCCGTCGAAGCACCCGTAACTAACGTTGTAGAGCTATTCAAGGCTTCACACCGTGAGCCCGCGATTCAGTCGCGCCTGCGGCCGACATCTGCATGAATCGCGCTTTTTCACGAATCTCCGCGATTGATGTCGCGTTGACGTAAGACATGCCCGAGCGAATCCCGCCCGTCATTTCCAGAACGACGTCTTTCACGTGACCTTTGATATGCACGAGTGTCGATTCGCCTTCAGCTGCCATGCCTTCAGGCACGCCTCCGCGCCATGACACTTGCGCCGCTTTCGAGGCCATCCCGCGGTACTGTTTGTAGCCGCCTTTGATTTCTCCTGGAGTCTCAAGAGTTCCGGAGAGCATCGATCCGACCATGATCGACGATGCGCCTGCGGCAAACGCTTTGACCATATCGCCCGATGTGCGAATACCGCCATCGGCGATGATCGGAACTTTGTATTCAGACGCAACTTCCGCGCAGAGTGCGATCGCGGTCAGCTGAGGAACACCACAGCCGGTGATAATTCGGGTCGTGCACATCGAGCCAGGTCCAATGCCGACCTTGATGGCATCGGCGCCGGCTTGA
>CAJYIL010000559.1 GCA_913774795.1 Pseudobdellovibrionaceae bacterium | reverse complement strand
CTTTGGTGTGGGGGATGACAAGGAGACGACCGGCGTCCATCGCAACAATGTCGGCGCTTCGCGGTTGACCGAAGAAGAACGCGTTCTCACCAAAAACCGCTCCGGCATCTAGCCACGCGACAACTTTCCGCCGCGATGAACCCGCGTTCGTTGATGTGCGCGCGACCGCCAGGCGGCCTTCGAGAACAACAAAGAGGTTTCGGTCTTTATCGTTTTGATGAACGATCGCTTGGCCCTCTTTGAACGGACGCACCTGAGCGGCCTGCAAAAGAGTTTTTCGGATCTCGGGCGGAATTTGTCTTAAAAACGGCAGTTTCTCGAAATCTTGTGCCGACGGAGGAAGACCTTGCACGCGATCGAGTGGAGATTCTTTTTTCCGGCGCCACATCTGTCTGACCTGCGCGACCGACGCTCCGTCGTAGGAGACCGAACCTAAAAGATCCGCAAGCCAGCTGATCGCGTAAAGCGCGATGAGACCCAAGAGAGCGAACCCTGAGATCTTCTCCGCTCCACGAAGAGGTTTCAATAAAGTCAGGGTTTCGCGAACGACCGGATAAACATCGACGACGAAGAAAAGACCGACGAAGAGAATCCAGGCAAAACAGGCCGTGATGTGCAGGTTGCGAATCGCCCGCTCTCGAGCCCCGCCCTCAGCCGCTCGCTCTTCAAGGCTTGCGTAGAGCGACCGAAGAAGATCCGTGAGCGACGTTCGGGAATAGGGCGAAGTCTCGGTGAAGAACGCAAATGCGCCGCCGATCAGGATCAAGTCGAACTCGATTTTCGAGCGTGCGAACTTCGTGAGAATGGCAGCCACACCGAACATCATCAGAAAGCTCACGGCATTCGACAAAAGGGCCCACGTGCGAACAGGTCGTCCGCGCTGCTCTTGCCTCAAACGAAGCGCGAGCATTTCGACGACGAGATCGACGCGCGCAACACTCCCCGACATGAAGCTCGTTAGAAACGCCCACACTGCTTGCGCGGAGCGCGCGGCCGACATCGTCACCAAGAAAAGCACAAGCGCACGTAGAGGCCCAGTCTCATCGGAGCTCGGTACACTTACCAGCGCGATCAAGGCCAGCGAGCCTAAGGCCAACGCCAATGTGAGTAAGAAAAAAAGACCTGTAACGATGCGAGATCCCGCGCGCTTCGAAGCCTTGACCACGGGAACTTCGACGATCTCGGTCGAGAGAATCGAGGTTGGCCAACTGTACTCAGGTTTGAGAGATTCCGCGAGCCGCATGTAATCGCGGTCGGCGAGCATGTCGTTCTCGTCTAAGAAAATCAAAAACTTTCGAATCAACCGAAAGCGTGATCCCGCTTTCTTCGGATCGATTTGATCGACCAATTTCGAGAGAGATGAGCCAACTTCAAGAGATTCGAAGAGGGCTTTGAATTCCTGAGGCAGCTCGAACTCAGATCGATCACCTGGCTCGATGAACACGCGCCCATTCGGTTGAGTTCGTTTCACGTGAGGCATGAGCTTGAGCGGCTGAGTTTCGGTCGACATAGGACAAGTATAAACTAAATCGAGGCTAACTGGATTTAGCCAGACGGCCAAAAAACAAAAGCCCCGAGCTGTTCACTCAGGGCTTTCGAGTTTTCTAAAGTGCGAGAAATTTTAAGCGCTCTCGTCATCCAATTCATCATCGGTAATCGTACCGAGATTGTATTTCTCGACGCGGTAACGCATGGAACGGAAGGTGATACCGAGAAGCTTCGCGGCTTTCTTTT
>CAJYIL010000558.1 GCA_913774795.1 Pseudobdellovibrionaceae bacterium | reverse complement strand
ATGTCGTACGAGGACGCGCCTGGAGACAACAAGACGATGTCGCCGATACGCGACTTTTGGTACGCGATCAAGACGGCTTCTTCGAATGTTCCGATTAAGAACGTCTCGGAGAAATCACCGAGGTCGCGGTTGATGCGCTCTTTCGCTTCACCGACCAAGATCAACGTCTTCACTTTTTGCTTCACGACGTCGCGCAAAGATTCGTACGAGAGGTTCGTGTCTTTACCGCCCATGATCATGATGATCGGCACGTCGTCGAACGCGTCGAGCGCGCGGCGAACCGCGTGTACGTTAGTCGCTTTCGAGTCGTTATAGAACTCGACTCCGCCGACACGACGAACGTACTCGAGGCGATGAGGCATCCCTGGATAAGTATCGATCACACGTTGAATCGCATCGTGAGTCGCACCATGCTCGCGCGCAGCCAAGCAAGATGCCATGATGTTGTCGATCGAGTGCTTCCCGCGCATTTTCATATTTTTGACCGAGTATGTTTCGATCTCAGGACCTGTGCGCACGCGGATTTCATCTTTGATACAAACAGATCCACCGATCGTCATGATCTGTGGTTCGAGTTGCGGTTTGCGCGAGAAGTAGAAAATACGGCCGCGCTGAACCGAAGGATCACGCGCGAGCTCGACAACCGCGTTGTCGTCGGCGTTCAAGATCGATGTCGTCGCTTGGTTGGTGTTTTGGAAGATACGGCGTTTCGCGTTTACGTAGTCTTCCATCGAACGGTAGCGGTCTTGGTGGTTCTCCGCCAAGTTCGTGAACACGATGTTTTGTGGAGTAAAACGCTCTGAGTGCTCAAGCTGGAACGACGAAACTTCAGCGATCACGACTTTCGGCTTTTGCTCGCCTTCGGGCAGATTTTGGCAGTAGCGAAGATACTCGACAAGCGGCTCACCGAAGTTTCCTCCGAGCCAGCAAGGGATGCCTGACTCCTTCAAGAAAAGCTCGACGAGTTTACACGTCGTCGACTTTCCGTTCGTGCCGGTGACCGCGATGACCGGCTCTTTAATAAACCAAGTCGCGAATTCGAACTCGCCCGTCACTTGCACGCCGTTTCCGCGCGCGTAATCGAAGATTTTCAAATTGGGCGGTACACCAGGCGACAACACGATGAGGTCTTGAGCCAAGAATGTTTTTGGCGTGTGACCACCGAGGTCGAACTGAAGGTTCGGGAGACCTTCGATCTGCTCAAGCGCCGGAGCGAGTTCGGCGCGAGACTTGTGATCGCTCACCGTGACTTGAGCGCCAGCCTCGAGGAGGAAGTTCACCATCGAGACGCCCGAACGGGCCATGCCTACAACGAGAACGCGTTTATCTTTAAGATCTTTGATATCGGACAATGGAGCTGCGAGAGACATCTAACTTCTTTCTGTGAGACTAGAGGGGACGAAAGATCAACGGAGTTTCAAAGTGCTGAGGGACAAGATGGCGAGCAAGATCGAGATGATCCAGAACCGCACGATGATCTTTGTTTCTGTTAAACCTTTTAATTCAAAGTGATGGTGGATCGGCGCCATTTTGAAGACGCGCTTACCCGTGAGCTTAAACGAGATCACTTGCGTGATGACCGACAAAGCTTCAACGACGAAGACACCACCGAGAACGACGAGAAGAAGCTCGTTCTTCGTGAGAACCGCGAGAATTCCGAGGAAGCCCCCGATCGAGAGCGAACCCACATCGCCCATGAAAACTTGCGCCGGATACGTGTTGAACCATAAGAAGCCCAAACCAGCCGCAACCATCGCGCCTGCTAGAGGCGTGAGTTCACCTGCGCCCGGGATGTGCGGAATGTTCAAGTAACGCGCGATTTCGACGTTGCCCGCGATGTACGAGAAGACGGCGAAAGTCGTCGCGCAGATGATGACCGGCACAATCGCGAGACCATCGAGTCCATCGGTCAAGTTGACGGCGTTCGCACAACCGACAACGACGAGCGGACCAAAGATCATGTAGCCCCAACCGATGTCGAAGCCTGCGTTCTTGAAGAACGGAATATTCACGACGGTCGAGAATCCGTACTTCCAGATCAACACACCGATGACAGCGGCGGCGATGCCGTACTCCGCGATCAGACGCAACTTCCCCGGAAGACCTTTGGTGTTCTTCTTCGTGACCTTCATCGAGTCATCGACATAGCCGATGTATCCGTAGCCGATCGTCACAACCAGAGTTGCCCACACGAGTGGATCAACGAGATTTGTCCAGAGAAGAGCCGGAACGATGAGGCCGAGAAGAATCAGTCCTCCGCCCATCGTTGGCGTGCCTTGCTTTTTCTTATGCGATGCGGGCCCGTCGTCGCGAACGATTTGGCCCATCTGTTTTTTCACGAGCGATTTGATGAAATAAGGGCCCGCGACCCAGCAAACAAAGAAGCCGGTGAAGAATGAAACGAAAGTTCTAAAAGTGATGTAGCGAAAAACGTTGAAGGCTGAAACATGGTCGGACAACGAGTAGAGCCACTGGTAGAGCATTCAACGCTGCTTTCTTTTCAAACCCGTTTCGCAACGGGCGCAAACGACAAAGCCTTACTTGGCCTTGAAGTTTAATGGCTTCAAATCGGCGAGCGCTTTCTCGAGCTGCATGCCGCGTGAGCCTTTGATCAACACAATATCTTTCGGGTCTAGCACAGGCAGCGCTTTCGATGCAAGATTTTGTTCATAAGAGCTCGAAAGTATTGGGTTTTTCTTCGCATCCGCTTCTTTCATTCCGCGCGCGAATTCAGCGCTCGAAGGGCCGACGAAAAGCACTTCGTCGAAGTCCGCTTTACCGACCGCGAGGCCGAGCTCGTGGTGAAGCTCAGGTGCATGACTTCCGAGTTCACGCATCTCACCGAAGATGCCGATCTTGCGACCGCCTTTTGCGGAAAGCGTTGCGAAGTTTTCGACAGCCGCCTTCATCGACTCGGGGTTCGCGTTGTAAGCGTCGAACAACGCTTTCGCGCCAGATTCGAGATTGACCCACTGGTTGCGTCCCCAAACCGTGCGGCAATTGGGAAGCGCGCGCCAAACTTCATCTGGCGACATTCCGCTCAACAAACCGAAGCACGCGGCCGTCATCAAGTTCGTGATGTTTTGTTTGCCGAAAACAGGAATGCTCGTCTCGCCCGACTGTCCTTGGATGTGACCGCGCACGTGAAGGGCGTCGGCTTCCGCGGAAACCACTTCGAGTTGCACATCGACATCGGGCCAGGAGCCCGCTTGAGAGAAGCGCAACACGCGCTCGCGCGGCTTCTTCGCGGCGAAGCGCTTTTCCATCGCGCGCGTGTGTTCGTTGTCCATGTTGAAAATGAAAGTCGCCTTTTCAGGGGCGTACTCGTAGATCTCCGATTTTGCCTTCGCAACGCCCTCGATCGAACCCACGCCTTCGAGGTGGCCTCGACCAACCATCGTGCACACGACGGCATCGGCTTCGACGATCGCAGAGAGATCTTTGAGCTCACCTGGATGATTCATTCCCATCTCGATGACGGCGATCTCATGCTCCGGCTGGATGCTGAGCAAACTGATCGGAACACCCCAGTGATTGTTGAACGATCCCTTGGAGTACTGAACTTCAAATTTCGTTTCGAGAACGGCGGCGGTGAATTCCTTCGTCGTCGTTTTCCCGTTCGTGCCGGTGATGCCGAGAATACGCGCTTTCATTTTGCGGCGCCAGAAGTTGCCGAGATCTTGAAGAGCTTTGAGTGTGTCCTGCACCTGTACGATCGTGACGCGATCTTCGAGTTCTTTTGGCGGAGCTTTGTGAATCAAAAGTGCGGCGGCTTTCGCTTCGACCGCCTTCGCTAAAAAATCGTGTGCGTCGAAGGCATCACCTTTCAAGGCGAAGAAGATTTGGCCATCTAGGTTTTGTCTCGAATCCGTGCCAATTCCGCCGAAGTTTCTCTCGACTTGCGAGATCACTTTGCCTTGAGTCGCGGCGACGAGTTCTTCAAGAGTTAAATTCCATTTTTGCATTTTCGATTTCCCGCTTTATTTCAAAATGTCTCGCACGACTTCAAAATCACTGAAGGGAACTTTCGTTGTCCCTAAAATCTGGTAGTCCTCATGGCCCTTACCTGCGATCAAAACGACATCGCCTGGCTTTGCAAGCTCGAGTGCCTTGGTGATTCCTTTTCGGCGATCGACTTCCCGGAAGAGGTTCACGCCGGGCTTTGCTTGCGGAATCCCCGCTTGCGCATCGTCTAAGATCGCCTCCGGGTTTTCAGTGCGCGGATTATCGCTCGTCAGAACTACGAGGTCTGATCCCGAAAGTGCGGCTTGCGCCATCAAAGGGCGCTTGCCTTTATCGCGGTCGCCGCCGCAACCGAAGACCGTGATGAGCTTGTTCTGAATCCCCGCCGAGCGACGAATCTCGTTGAGGTAGTGAAGAACGGTCTTCAGCGCATCGTCGGTGTGCGCATAGTCGACAAAGACATGAAGCCCTTTTGAGTTCGGGACAGCGTCGAGTCGCCCATTGACGCCACGAAGTTTCGCGAGCGCAGCCGCCGACTGTTCAAGAGTAATTCCGGCCGCGAGAGCCGCTCCGATCGCACCGCATGCGTTCTGGACGTTGTGCAAGCCGACCATCGGAATCTGAAATCTCTGAGTGCCTTGAGGAGCGTGAAGCGTGAAGTGGGTTCCGTCGTAACCTTGAGAGTGAACTTCGAAGCGAAGCTGCGCGTGCGCACTCTGCCCGTACATCCACTTCCGTGCACCACTCGATGACGAACCCACGGCCGCGCCGGCCGACGGGTCGTGCTGGGTTTCAACCTGAATCTGGCGGCCGTATGGGTCGTCGTCATTGACGACGGCCGTTGGATGCGTCTTCGGAGACCGCGAGAGCAAATCTCTAAAGAGCTTATGTTTCGCTTCGAAGTAATCGCCCATGTCTTTGTGGTAATCGAGGTGATCACGTGTGAGGTTCGTGAAGACAGCGACATCGAAGGGCACTTCATCCACTCGAGATTGGGATAATGCGTGCGACGAGACTTCGAGCGCTACCGCTTTCGCGCCGAGATCTACGAATTCTTTGAGACGCTGCTGAAACGAAACCGGATCAGGCGTTGTCATCTCGGTTGGCCACACGCGATCGCGATAATGGTGATCGATTGTTCCGATGACGCCGGTTCCAAGCCCTGCATGATTGAAAATCGCTTCGATCATGTGTGTGGTGGTCGTTTTGCCGTTGGTCCCCGTCACGCCGATACAGAAAAGCTGTCGCCCGGGATCACCGAAGTAAGCCGAAGCAAGTTTGTTCAAGGTCCGTCGAACAGATTCGACTGCGACGATTGTTCCGCGGTAACCTGCGGGAACTCGCTTCGCATCTTCGACGATCAGCGCGGCCGCTCCGGCTTGGACGGCTTGATCGAGGTAATCGTGCCCGTCGGATTTGCCGCCTTGAATGGCGAAGAAGATCGAATCGCGTGCAACCTTGCGCGAATCAAAAACGAGCGCAGAAACTCGAGCGTCGGCGTTTTCACCGAAATGCGTGACATGAATGCGGCTTAAAAGTTCGCGAACGGTCATGCGATTGAGTCTGGCATCTCCCTCGCGTACGCTCAAGAGATGAAACCGATCGAAGGTGTCTGCGCCATCATCCGTCTCGGCCCTAAATTCTTGTTAGGCAAACGCAGTCTCGAAAAGACTCTTGCCCCCGGCTGGTGGTCGCCGATCTCAGGCGGCATGGAGCCCGGTGAAACCGAGGCCGAGACGATTGTTCGCGAGTGCCGCGAAGAGATCGGCTGCGACGCGAAAGCGGTCAAGAAGGTGACGACGCTCAATCTGGAGAACGGCGTCATCCTCCACTTTTGGATCGTCGAGATCGAGGGCGACCCTTTTCTCGCAAACTCCGAAAACAGCGAACTTCGTTGGTTCACGATCGAAGAGCTCCGTTCGACGCCGCAAGTCTTTCAGCAAGACGTCGACGTCTTTGTTGCCATCGCGTCCCAGACTTGATTGATTGCGCTTCAAGAGGTCATTTCATGAGAATCTTCACCCTACTCTTCATTGCGCTTGTTTCATCCCCCGCTTTCGCTAGCGACGTTTGTACGATCACGCATTTCTACAAAGACGCGAGCTACATGATGATGAGCGCGTGCACGAACCCCGCCGACACTAAAGTGCTCACGCGAAATGTAAACGGCGGCGTCGACGCGCAAATGGTTGTGATTGCAGAGATGAAATCAGAGATGGTGAAAACGCTGCTCGATGCCGGCTACCGATCGGTCGACGGCACTTCGTTCGCGAAATAATTAATGAGTTAGGTAAACGTTGAGTTCTTTCGATGATGCGAAAGACGCTCCCGGAGCCGGCACGGTTTTGCTGACGATGCCTTCTCCGTGAACCCGGACTTCCACGCCGGTTCCGTTCACGCGCGAAAGAACTTCGCGAAGCGTAAGACCCTCTAAGTTCGGAACCGCCGCGGCCGCATCAAGCGTGGGCGCACGCACGGCTGCAAGCTCAACCCCTGCCGCCACACCTGCCGGTGTTGCGTCGTCTAATGACAATTCGTGTTTCGCCGGAGCTTCGCGTTTTGTGACGCCGAGGATTCGTGGTGAAAGCGATTTCGGCGCGATCGACGCCAAGAACTTTGCCGCTTTCGACGGCGTAACTTGAGGTACCGAGTCGTCGACCGGATCAACGTCGTTACGAGCCAAGTCGGCCGATTTCGTGACATCATCCGCCGTGATCAACACCGGAGCGAGACCGGCGCGTCGAACCGCGAACTTCGCGACGCGCGCGAAGACGGGAGCTGCAACAGATGCGCCGTAGTAATCTTTGCGCGGGTGATCGACCGCGATGTAGATCACGAAGCGCGGATCATTCACTGGCAAGAATCCCGCGAACGACGCGATGTAACCACCCTTGATGTAGCCGCGTCCGTTCGGATTTACCTTTTGTGCGGTTCCCGTTTTTCCGCCCACCGGATAACCCGGTACACGAGCCGCGACACCTGTTCCGTCTCCCGTCGTGACATTGGCAAGCATCAATCGCATTTTCGCTGCCGCTTCGGGCGACATCACTTGGCGAATCGCCGCTGGTTTCGTATCGACGATCTCACCTGTCTCCGCATCGCGGATGCTCTTGACGATGTAAGGCTTCTTCAAAACACCGCCGTTCGCGATCGCCGCGTAGGCGTTGGCAACCTGAAGCGGAGTCGTGGCGACTCCGTGTCCGAAGCCGACGTTAGCGAGCAAGATGTCTGACCACGGCCGCGCTTGAACGATACCGCGCACTTCACCAGGCAAATCGACACCCGAGCGCTCGCCAAAACCGAAGTCGTGCAAGATATCGGCGACACGGTCTTCCCCGAGCTTGAATGCGATCTTTGCGGCACCTACGTTCGATGAGTAAGCAAGAATTTGGGTCGCGGTTAAATCGTGGAACTTCTCTTTCGCCGTCGCCTCGTGAATCGTGCGCTTGCCGATTTTCATCTGGCCGCCGTTACAATCGAAGATCGTATTCGGCTCGAGGACTTTTCGCTGTAAGGCACCCGCGATGATGAACGTCTTCATCGTTGAGCCTGGCTCGAACGAATCGGTCACCGTGCGATTGCGTTTGCGATCGGGCGCGAAGTCAGATGCGCGGTTCGGATCAAACGTCGGCGACGAACCCATCGCTAAAATCTCTGACGTTTGTGCATCGAGAATGATTCCGACGGCCGAGTCTGCTTCGTGCTTTTGAACGGTGGCCGCAAGTTCCTGCTCAAGAACAAACTGGAGTTCGCGGTCGATCGTAAGCTGAATGTCGGCTCCATCCGGAGCTTGTTCGAACATCTGCCCACCGATGAGCAAAGGACGCCCGCGGGCATCTTTCTTCAACGAGATCTTCTTTTTGCCGGCTTGGAGTTCTTGGTTGTACTTCAACTCAAGGCCTTCGAGGCCGCCTTCATTTTCACCGACGAAGCCAAGTGTTTGAGCGAGAAGCTTCTCGTTCGGGTAAACGCGTTTCGACTCTTCGACGAAACCGATTCCGCGAAGTTTCGCTTCTTTCATATCGTGTTCGATCAGCTCTTTCACGTTGCGTTCGACGTGACGCTGAACCCAGACGAAACGCTTCTTCTTCGTGCGCAAGAGAGAATCGATCACTTTCGGATTCATGTTGAGCGAACGCCAAAGGATGCGGCGAACTTTACCGATGTCTTCGATGATTTTCGGGTCGGCGAAGACCGAGTACGTCGTCATCGAAACCGCGAGTTCGTGTCCGTTACGGTCAAGCACGTCTCCACGACGCGCGTTCAACGTGACGACCGTATCGAACTGTCTTTTCTGCAACCCCTGAAGACGTGCATCAGGAATGAGTTGAAGGTAAGCCGCGCGACCGATCAACACCGACCACAAGACAGCTAAGAAAGCCAACAACACGACGATCCGAGAGCGCATTCAAATCCTTTGAAGGTACCACCTTCCCACGCGAAACGCGGCGTGTTTCGCTTCGGAAGGTGGTACTGATTACTGCTTAAAAGCGACGCCCCGGCCGGTCATCTGGATGATCTGGCCGACTTCAGCTTTCTTCAATGTGAGACGGGCTTGTGCAACTTGCTGCAAGCGTTCAGGGCGCGTGATTTTCGCGAGCTGAATCATTTGCTGGCGATCGAGGTCGCGCATCTTGCGCTCCTCGCGCGTGAGTTTCAAAACGGAGTAGCCCATGCGGCGAATCTCCATTTTGCAAAACACGACGGAGAATAGACAGAAGACGATGATGAGGAGCGATGCGAACGGCGCGTACTCGCGGCGGGTTTCGGCATCGGGCATGACTGAATTTACGAACGGGCCGACAAACTTCATGTCGTTGGACCTTTCTCAAAAGCTCTCAACTTCGCGCTTCTTGCGCGAGGATTCAGACGAACTTCTTCGTCATCGGGCTTGATGACCTTCTTGTTCACCAAACGACCGTGTCTCAAGTGCTCTTTAAAAATATGCTTCACGATACGGTCTTCGAGCGAGTGAAAAGTAATGACGGCCAGGACTCCCCCGTCATTTAACGAATCGATCAACGCCGGCAGCGCCTTCGAAAGACCGTCGAGTTCTTCATTCACTTTCAAGCGGAGCGCCATGAAGTAGCGAGTTGCCGGGTGCGAACCCTTTTTCTGCCAGCCATCGACGCGCTCGATGAGAGACGCGAGTTCTTTCGTCGACTCATAGGGTTTGCGTGCAACCCGGTCGTTGACGATGGCGCGCACAACTCGAAACGGCTTCTGGACTTCTCCGTATTCGATAAATAAGCGAGCGAGATCTTGTTCATCCCACTCGTTTACGATGTCGGCCGCTGTGACCGAAAGTCGCTGGTCCATCCGCATATCGAGCGGTCCGTCGTGATAGAACGAAAAACCACGATGAGCCTGGTCCAGTTGCGGAGACGAAACTCCGAGATCGAGAAGCATTCGGTCGAAACGCACATCCGGGAACTTCGCTCGTTCCTCCGCGAAATCCTGGAAGTTTGCGCGAACTAGTTTGAGTTGTCCTGACTCGACCGCGCCCGAAAATTTCTTCGCGCCGAAAGCGACCGCTTCCTCGTCCCAATCGAACGCGATCTCTTTTGCGAGGGGCCACTCCGCCATCATGGCACCCGAATGACCACCGCGTCCGAAAGTGCCATCGAACATCCAACGCACCGGAGATGTCGCCTGACGAAAGATGTCCATCACCGCGCGCAAGAAAACCGGCGCGTGGCCCGAAGTCGATGCTTCCGCGAAGGTCGCCGCATCTTTCGCCGCATTCGCCGCGGCGTTTGGATCGACGTTTTCAACAGACGCTTTTTGTTGATCACGAGATTTGTCGCGCGAACTCATTCTGACTTCTTTCGTGACTCGACTTTCGTCTCGAGCTCCGCGACAGCTTCGAGCGTCGATTCGAAGTTCTCAGTGAGATCTTCGTACAAAGAATTCCAGGTCGACTCCGACCAAATTTCGAATTTATTTCCCAGGCCCACGAGCACAACGGCGCCGGAAAGACCGCCGAACTTTCTCAACGACGACGGAACGACGATGCGGTTTTGCGCATCGAGATCGCAGGCCTGACCCGCCGATAAATAGAATCTGTTGAACGCCTGCACTTCCGCTTTCAATGACGACAACGCCGCGATCGAACGCTCGAGTTTTTCCCACTCATGAAGTGAGTAAGCATGTAAACAGCTTTTGCCGCGGTAGCGATTGTTCGTGACGATAAGTTGCGGATTTTCAACGGGAAGAATAGCGCGATAAGCAGCTGGGATCAGCAGCCGACCCTTGGGATCGAGCTTGATTTCAAAGCGTCCGCGGAACGGACCACTTGGCAACCCAGTCACGTCAGAAAGCTCCATCCTGAAGACAAAATCAGAGCCCATCCTTGGACTTCTGAAGTGGGCGAAAGAATCATCGCAGTGCCGACCTCCAAGAGAGGTATCGGCAACCACTTTGACCCACTTAACTCCACCTTTCTCCACTATCGGGGGCGGGGCCTAACGCGTCAAGTCCCGTCTTTCTTTTTGAAACCGGTTGCTACGGCATGTTACACTGTTCATAGGCCAATAGTTTCAACTAGTTATCACCTGTAGTGCCCGAAAGGACGACACCGGAATGATGGTGAATTGCCCCAAGTGCGGGTTTTCACAGCCTCAAGACCAGTATTGCGCCAGCTGTGGCGTCGATATGGACGCATTCCGTGCCCGTCATAGGGCGTCGAAGAGCCTTTTTCAGAATCCAGCAGTTCAAATCGGCGGTCTCGCGACGGCTCTCATCGCCGCATTCGTTTTCGTAAAAGCGACCGGCTCCACCAAGCCTGAGCCGCTGGCGACCGACACGCCGATCGTGCGCGATGTCGATCAACAAGAAACCGAACTCGCTCAAGCTCAATTCGATCAGAATCGGGCTCGCGAAGCGATGAACGAAACCTCATCGGCGAGCGTAACATCTCCGGCGTTCAATGCTGCTTCGGTCCCGAACGAAGTTTCCGGCGGAGGAGCCCCGACGCCCCCAGCTCCCGCAGCGCCGTCCGCACCCGCTACCACCAGCGCGACCGCAAAAATCGTCGACGCCAAAGACGCAAAACCCGCAGCCGGAATTCGCGCCGCTCTTCAGCCGGCGCAAAGCGTGCGCGTCGTTTTCATCGAAGCTCAGCGCGCGTTCTTGAACGAACTCTTGTCGGATGCGCGCGACGCCTCGAGCGACGGGAGCGTCAGCTTCGGAGTCGTGAACAATCTCGATCAGAAGTTGAAGAACTCACGTGCATGGCAGTCGCTCGAAAATTCAGGCGATCAACCGATCAAGCTCAACCAACCGAACTTGATTTTCAAAGGAACTCGCGATCAAGCAACGGGGCAAAACATCGGCCTCACCGTTCAGGTGATTCCGATCTCGCGAGATGAGGCCGGAACACACCTTCAGGTCGACGCCAACCGCACCCTTCGTGATCCGTCCACCGGGATCGATTCTCTCAACTTCCAAATGCCCGAAACTTTCTCGGTTCCGAAGGGCGCTTCGGTCGTCATCTCCGGCGTGCTCCCACACCGCAATCTTGGACCCGACGAGCAAGCGCTCTACCGCAATGTGAATGTTTTGAAAGCCATGGCCGGAGAACGTTTCCGCAGTGGCGCAACTGACGTTGCAATCATCGTCCAAGCTCGATAAGCCTTTCCAAATTCTTTTGGAGGCCTCAAGAGATGATCGAAGTCATCGTTGGCAGCATGTTCAGCGGTAAAACCGAAGAGCTGATTCGCCGTCTTCGCCGCGCAAAATACGCCAAACAATCGGTTCAAGTTTTCAAGCCGCGAATCGACACTCGCTACAGCGAAACTCACGTCGCCTCACACAATCAAAACCTTTTCGAATCACACGTCATCGACGGCGCACGCGAGATCGAGCGTCACATTCATAACGAAACACGCGTGATCGGGATCGACGAAGGTCAATTCTTCGGGCCGGATTTGGTCGATGTCGTCACTCGTCTTGCGAATCGCGGCGTGCGCATCATCATTGCCGGTCTCGACATGGATTGGCGCGGAGAGCCTTTTTACCCGATGCCGTCACTCATGGCGATCGCAGAGAAGGTCGACAAACTCCAGGCGGTCTGTATGGTCTGCGGAGAATCGGCCTCGCGCACTCAACGCCTCGTCAGAAATTCCGCGCACGTTCTCGTCGGCGATCATGATGCCTACGAGGCACGTTGCCGTTCTTGTTTTGATATCTCGCTCGCGATGGAACCCAAAGATCATCTCGAAGTGGCTCTCTCCAAAGCTTTCTCCGAAGCGTGCGCAGACGACGCGGAGGAAGAAATCCGTGATCGCGAGGTGGAGGCATGAAGTACCTCTTGAGCGAAATCGAACATAAATATGGCCCGAACGTGCACATCCTTGAGAATCCGTGTCTGTCCTCGTGGCTCGCCAAACTCTGCTCGCCCGAGACATTTCAACCTTCGATCAACGCGCTCGTGACATCGCTCTACTCCGCGATGCTCACAACCGTGATGAACGCGGAATTTCCGCGCAGGCACCGGCGCTTGGCGACGCGAATGACCGCCATGCACCCGGAGTCGCCCCTTGAGGCCGACGTCTTCGACGTTGATCAGCGAGTCATCACGGTCAACTTAGCGCGGGCGGGCACGCTCCCCTCGCATGTTTGTTACGACCTTTTAAATCATCTGCTTCATCCGGCTGGTGTGCGGCAAGACCACATCTTGGCCTCACGCACGACCAACGCATCAGATCAAGTCACGGGGACATCGCTCGGCGGAGCCAAAATCGGCGGCGATATCGAGAATGCGATCGTGCTCTTCCCAGACCCGATGGGCGCGACAGGCAACACGATCGTCTCGGCCCTAGACCACTACAAGAGAAACGTCGACGGCATTGCGCAGAAGCTCCTGGCTCTGCACTTGATCGTCACTCCTGAGTATCTTAAAACTGTGACTCAGGCTCATCCTGACCTCGTTATTTACGCGGTTCGGGTTGATCGTGGACTGTCGTCGACCGAAGTTCTTCGCTCCGTACCTGGTACGCATTGGGCGCAAGAGAGAGGTCTTAACGACAAGCACTATATCGTCCCAGGTGGCGGCGGTTTTGGTGAGATCATGAATAACTCGTTCGTCTAAGACATGCGTCTTCGCCGAACGACCTAGAAGAAAGTTTTGAACCGTGGCTCAACCTGTTCTCCAGCTCCAGAAACTTCTCGACGAAAAGAAAATCGCTTCGCGCATCAAAGAGATGGCGCAAGAAATCACGAAGCAACTGGGCGGAGAAGAGCTCATCGCGGTTTGCGTGCTTAAAGGTTCATTCGTTTTCTACTCAGACCTCATCCGGTGTATCGATGCCGATATCCGCACCGACTTCATCGGCACATCGTCGTACGGCAACGCGACGAAATCGTCAGGCGAAGTGAAGCTCACGCTCGATCTCACTCACGCCATCCAAGGTAAAAACGTTCTCTTGGTCGAAGACATCGTTGATACGGGTCTCACGATGGAATTCCTCCACAAGACTCTTCAAGCGCGTTCACCGAAGCGTATCTACTCGGCGGCCTGCCTCTTCAAACCCGAAGCTCTCAAGACAAAATATAAACCCGATTACATCGGCTTCGAAGTCGGCAACGAATTCGTCGTTGGCTACGGGCTTGATTACCAAGGTTACTTCCGGAATTTGCCGTACATCGCGCAAGTCACTTCGCTCAACTGATGCTGCTCGCTATCTTGGTTTCGCTCGGCGCCTCGTTCGCTCAAGCGCGTGAGATGGAAACCGACCGTCCCGATCGCACCGATAGCAGTGTGACCGTCGATAAAGGTCGTTTTCAGCTCGAGCTCGAGGCTGCGTCTTACAAACGCGAAAGCGGAAGCACCGATGACCTTTCTATCGGTGCGTTTGAACTTCGGTACGGAGTCAGCGATCGTGCCGACGTCGAGATTCAGGCGATTCCGTTTCACCAAGATGATGAGAATAGCGAAGTCGGCGACACGACTCTTCGATTAAAGATTAACATCATGGGCCGCGAACCAAACGAAACGAGTATGGCCGTGATGCCATTCGTAAAAGTTCCGACCGCACCTCACGGAAATGGCAAAGTTGAAGGCGGTCTCGCGATCCCGATGAAGATCGCTCTTCCGAACGAGTTCGAACTCGCTTTCGAAGTCGAAACCGCAGCAATGCGTAACAAAGAAAACACGGCCACCGTCACGCAGTTCGTGACGAGCTACTCGCTCACTCACGGACTCGCTCGCAATCTCGATGGGTACCTCGAATTTTACTCGGAGACCGAGCCATCGGCTGATTGGGAAGCCACCGTCGACACGGGACTCGCTTACCAATTGAACGATGACAATCAGCTTGATGCCGGAGTGAATATCGGCGCGTCTCCGGCGGCCGATCCTCTGCAAGTCTTCGCGGGTTACTCGGTTAGATTTTAAGAACCTTCTTTGCGGTGAACGTAGTCTTCGCGGATCCATGTGCGAATGCGCTTCAAGATTTCGTCTGAAGTCCCGAAGAACATGAAGTGACACAAAAAGTTCTTATCTTCTTTCAAATCGCAGTGAGTGCATCGGCCCAGGACTCCATCGACGCCTCCACCGAGGAGAGGCGAGAAGAATCGAACCATCGAGCCTGTCTTAAAAGGTGTCGGATGCGCGATCGATAACCCGTACTCGGAAAGCTCTTCCATCACTGCGTCTTTTGCCAACTTCGCTTGAATCTGAGCTCGAACGAACGGAGGAATTTCTGGCTCTTTCCTTGGGATCAGTTCGTTAACCGCGATCTTCGCCTTATAGGTCATCGATTTGCGATCGATCGGTTTGAAGATGTAGTCGAAAACCTCTTTGGTACGATAGGCATCGGGCGAGCTCTTTGACTTCTCATCGGCGAGGAGAAGAATCTTCGGCATCGGTTGGCCTGGAGTGAGCACTGCCGCCTTCATGTAGGCCTCGCGAAGGCCGTCAAACCAAGGCTTGATCTCGCCGCGAATCAAGTTCACATCGATAAAAATCGCGTCGTACAGAAGATCGGCTGGCTCGAGCTTTTTTTCCATGTGATCGGCAGCGTGTTTGACGTAGACGGCTTTCTCGATTTGCGTGAGTTCCACGCGAATCTGCGCGTCGTCATCCTCGTCCGCCGCTTTTGCTAGAGTCGCATCGGCCTCAAAGAAATAAACGTGATGATCAGGATCGTTGATCTTTAAGAATGCGCGACCTTTACCGCCGCTGAGAGCGTAATCGATCATCTCGCGGAGTTCGTTCGCGTCTTGTTTATCGAGGCTCGCAAACAAACTTTTTGGGTTCATCAACCACTCGCCACGGTCTCGGCCCAAGATTTTTTCGCCGACGCCGAGAGTTGTTTCGAAACGCACAAGCTCTTGAGATGTTGCCTTTAACAGGAGTCCCAGCGAAGCCGCACTCCAGGCTCGACGATCATGCGCATCAATCGGCGAATGCAATTGCGCCTTCGCAGTCGCTTGCGCTTCGGCGACGGCGTTGGTTGATTGCGGATAGAACGTCTTGAGTGCGGCCAGCAAACGCGCGTAGGAAAGGTAGTGAGTGCACTGAACGCCGACGAAGTTATCCTTGAGTGTCGATTCGATCTCGTGAAAAGTGTCGACATTCATATCGATGACCGCCAGGCGGTTGAACGGAACCGTCGGATCTTGATCCGAGAGATTCGGCTGAGGCGGTTTTGGCTTCGGCGGCGGCTGACGATCGCGCACGTACTTTTTTACGTTCGCGAGTTGATCCGATTTTAATCCGAAAAACCCGAAATGAACGATCGAGGCCCCTTCGATCGAAGGGTGAGGCTCCAACTCGTAGACCCGCCCGATCACGCGGCCGAAATCGGCTTGACCGAAAACGCTTGAGTGAATCGCAGCGTAAACGCCGTTGGCGAGAGGGGCTGGATTTCGAATGGCCGCTGAGAATTCTGAGATCTCTTCGATGACGGCGTCTTTGCCGATTTCGATCGGTAAACTCGTCTCTTGGCGAAACAGGAATGTCGGCCTAATCGCCGAATCGTCAGCGGTGAGAATCTCGATTTTCTGCAAAAACACAGATTGATCGAGTGGCTTGATGACCAAGTCGTCGATCGCAGCGTCGCGGTAATCGTCGACGTGAAACTTACCGCCTTCGAAAGCGAGAAATAGAACGCGCACCGGATAAGTCACATCGCTGCGGTTTTTCGAAAGCATTAATTTCTTCAAGTCGCGGGCCCACGCTGCGGCTTGCGGGCCCGGCAGGTTGAGGAGATCGAGATCGACGATAAGCAGTCGATAAAAGGCGTCAGTGATGGAAGATGATTTTCCTGAACCGATATCTTCGGCATCTAATGGCGTGTCGTCAGTGACCTTCGACTTTTCGACGAGGTCGGCTGCGTTTTCAGTTTCGATTTTTTGCGCGAACGCAGCGATATCAGAGTGGACTTCCCACCTGATCGTTTCACTCAGAGCTTTCAACCACGTGTGGATTTGAAAGCTGAGCCGCTGGTCCGCGGTCAACACCGCGACGGTCACCATATTTCCCTAGTATCTCGCGTGCTTGTGACGTTAGCGAGACGGGCTTACACGAACCTAGTCCTTAGGCCTGAGTAGTTTGAGATTCTTCTGCTTTCTTCCAGTTGTAATACTCAAAGCCGCCGTCGAAAGATCGAAGGTGGTTCTTATCGACTTCGAAAACGCGAGTCGCTAGCTGGTGAAGGAAGTGACGATCGTGGGATACGATCATAACTGTACCGTCAAAAGACTTGATCGCCTCCAGAAGAACTTCGCGAGACGCGATGTCCAAGTGGTTCGTCGGCTCGTCGAGAACGAGGAAATTGACCGGGTTGGCCAAGATCGTCGCCAAGATCACGCGCGACTTTTCTCCGCCTGAGAGAATCTTGATCTTTTTCTCGGAGTCATCGCCCGAGAAGTTGAAAGCGCCCAAGAGGTTTTTGACGTAACCCATCGAGGCGTTTGGAATGCGGTCGTGAACTTCGTCGTAGATCGTCTTTTCGGGATTTAAAACATCGAGAGAGGACTGCGAGA
>CAJYIL010000557.1 GCA_913774795.1 Pseudobdellovibrionaceae bacterium | reverse complement strand
CCGGTTCTCGGCGGTCGACTCGTGATGGACCGCTCGGCGTTTCGCAATGATTTCGGCGGACGCGACGGAACTTACGCAACCAATCGTTCGATCTCTCGCCCCAATCAGCGCGAATCATCGATGAAGTTTTTGATGACGCTCATTTTCTTCGGACTTCTCGCGACGGCGGGCGCCTATTATTTCGCGAATCCGATTGAGTCGGTGAAGCAGGCGAAACGCTTACTCGCAAGCTTCGGCGTCCTTCCGAAACCCGCTCCTGATAAACCGACGGGCCCTTTGACCCCGACCGACATCGCGTCGGTCGCTGAAAAGTATGACGTCTACGTGACGTCGGCTCCGTCGGGTGCGCCCATTAGCATCAATGGCGAACCATCTGGCGAAGTGACGCCCGCGTTGATCAAGCTCGATAAGGGCCGAAGAGTTCAGTTGAGCTTAAAGCTCGCCGGCTACTTGCCTTCGCCTTACGAAGAGCGTTTCGTCGTCGAAGGACCTAGAAAGATCGACGTTCGCTTCAAGGCGGATGTTAAAGGCTTCTTGAACATCATCGTCGTTGGCGAAGGCCAAATCTACGTCAACGATGCCCCAGTCGCGAGCACGAGCCCCGCTCGCATGATTCCGGTAGCGGCAAATGAAGATGTCCGCGTTCTTGCGTTCGATCCGAAAACGCACGCACGTGATGAGAAGGTCGTTCAAGTTGGAGAAGGACAAACAGTCACCGTCAAGCTCGAGCCTCGTGCCGGCGTTGCGATGCCTGTTCAGCCGCCCGCGAATCCAAGCCAGCGCCGCTGATTTCTTCACCTGACAAACTCACATTCACCTGCTTGAATCGCATCTATGTCGCACACCGTTTGCCACAAGTTTCTTGAGACCGTTCAGAAGCACTCGAAAAAGCTCGCCGTCATGCACAAGCAAGGCGATCACTGGAACGAACTCGATTGGTCTCAGTACGGCACACTGGTGAAGACCGTGGCCGCTGGCCTTCAAACTCTCGGCGTTCGCAAAAACGACCGTATCGCGATCGTCTCCAACACCCGCCTGGAGTGGGCCGCCACCGATCTCGCGATCTTGGGTTTAGGCGCCATCACCGTCCCGATCTATCAAAATTCGACACCCGAAGACCTCGTCTACATTCTTGAGAGTTCACGCGCGAAGATTTTGATTTGCGAAACCACTCAGAGTTACCGCAAGATTCAACCGCTTCTCTCCAAGCTCAGTGGCATCGAGAAAGTCGTGGTGTTCGAAGGCGATACGATGGAAAACATCGTGACCTTCGACGAAATCCAAAATGCCGGCGCGGCCGCGCTGAAGCTTTCGCCGACTCTCTACGAACTGGCTCTTCGGGAAGTCGATCTCACAGACATCGCGACGATCATCTACACGTCGGGCACGACCGGGCGTCCGAAAGGTGTCGTCATCACGCACACGCAAGCTCTGAGCGAAGTCGCCGACGCCTTTCCTCTTCTCGGCGTCACGGTTCGTGATCGCTCGCTTTGCTTTTTACCTTTCGCGCACATTCTCGGCCGTATCGAAATCTGGGGACACGGTTACACCGGTTACACGATGGCCTTCGCTGAAGGCATCGACCGACTGAAAGACAATCTGACTGAAGTGAAACCGACTTTGATGATCGCGGTCCCGCGCGTCTTCGAGAAAATCTACAACGGAATTCTCGCGCAAGCCGAAGCCTCACCTCTCAAGAGCAAAGTCTTTCATTGGGCCCTTTCGATCGGCCGCGAGATGAGCCAATACAAAGTCGAAAAACAGCCTGTGCCCGTCGATCTGGCTTTGAAGTATCGTCTCGCGAAGAAACTCGTGTTCGATTCGATTCTCGAAAGACTCGGCGGCCGCTTACGTTTTGCGATCAGCGGTGGAGCGCCGCTTTCTCGTTCGATCGCGGAGTTCTTTCATGCGGCCGGCATTTTGATTCTCGAAGGCTACGGCTTGACCGAGACCACGGCTGCCGTTGCGGTTAACACCCCGTTTGACTACCGTTTCGGCACAGTCGGCAAAGCCGTCGGCGAGGTCAAATTCCGGATCGCCGACGATGGTGAAATTCTCGTTCACTCGAAAAAAGTCATGCGCGAATACCTCGACGATCCCGAGTCGACGTCGGTCGCCATCACCGATGGTTGGTACCACACGGGCGACATCGGCGAGCTGTCCCCTGAAGGCTACCTGCGCATCACCGACCGCAAAAAAGATTTGCTTAAGACCGCGGGCGGTAAGTACGTGGCACCGCAAAAGCTCGAAGGGCTTCTAAAAGCTTCACGCTTCATTTCGCAAGTGCACATCCACGGCGACCAAAAAAAGTACGTCGTCGCTCTCCTGACACTGAATATGGATTCGGTCAAAAGTTGGGCCGCGGAGAACGGCATCGTGGCCGACGATCTCGCGACGAATCCAAAAGTTCGCGAATTGATCAAATCAGCGGTCGCCGAAACCAATTCTCATCTTGCCTCATTCGAGACGATCAAGAATTTCGCAATTCTTCCCAGGGAATTCACCGTTGAAGGCGGCGAGCTGACGCCTTCGTTAAAAGTGAAACGCAAAGTCGTCGATGAACGCCAGCGCGAGCTGATCGATTCGCTCTACGGCCCGGATCGCGGCGGCGCTTCGGCGCACGCTTAACGATTGCGATCACTTACCAAACGCAAGCCGTTGTGCCATCGACCGATGAGACCCACGTCGTGGTCGATCCATCGCAGAGACAGAGCGTGTGTTTCGACGTCGATGCCACGAGGTTATCATTGGCGAGAGTGCAGCTCGCGGGTGCTGAGGCATGAGCTTTCAACTTCATGAAACCGTTGATATCGAGTGTCGCGACCGGAGACGATGATCCGATTCCGACCTTACCCGCGCTGTAAACAAAATTTGGTTGTGTCGTGTATTGACCGCCGCTGAGATAGAGAATGCCGTTTTCGTTCGGCAGGGCCGCGCCCGCGGTCGAGCATGAAATCGAAATGTATCCGGCGCCGCCCGCGCCGCCAGCCGATTGGTTACCGGCTCCGCCTGCCCCACCGGCTCCGACCACGATGTCGCTAATCAGAGTTCCGGGAGCTAACGTGGCCGGCGTAAACGTTTTCTGAAGATAAGAGCCGCTCCCGCCACCGCCCGCAAGTTGAGAACCGATGTACGCACCACCGCTACCACCGCCTCCTGGCGCCGCACCGTTAGAGCCGACCGCCGTTGCGGGAACTCCGCCCGCTCCGCCACCGTTCGGCGCTGTTCCGCCGGCGCCGGAGTTCGAACCCGTGCCCGTGAGTCCGGCGTTACCGGCGGTGTTAGTATCGCCTCCCGAAGCCGCACCACCGGCACCGCCGGCGGTCGCCGAGCCTGAAGAGCCAATCCCACCGACGCCGCCGCCCGCGATTAACGAGCGCGAAGCAATCGTCGAGTTACCGCCGTTGACGCCATTTGTGCGCGAAACGTTTCCGGATCCTCCCCCACCACCGCCAGCGCCCCACATCGTGACCGTGATCGTGCCGTAAGAGGCAGGCACCGTGTAACCGAAAGTTCCCGCTGTCGAATACGTCACGGTGTTATCGCAGTTTTGCGCCGTCGCTTGGCTTAAGTTCACCCACGAGACGCCGTTGTAACCCTGAAATTGGGAGCCATTCCATTGAATGGTGCCCGCATTGGTTCCTGCGGCAGCTCCGAGGCGTATCGCTCCCGCGACATCAAGAGTTTCCGTTGGGCTTGTCGTGCCGATACCGACTCGGCCACCCATGTAGTTGATACCTGGAGCCTGCGTCGTCCATTGAGAAGAGGCCATCGCTTGCCAGCTCGGCACCGTATTGGCCCCGTTTGAAGTCAAGACTTGGCCTGCCGTCGACGCACTTAACTTGGTCAGCGTCGAGGCGCTATTGGCGACGAGGAGATCACCGGTTGTAAACGTCGTTTGACCCGTGCCTCCTTTATTCGCGGCGATGGCGGTCGCACTCCACGTCCCCGTCGTGACTGTTCCGAGCGACGTGATGTTCGTTTGCACTCCGGACGGCAACGTCGTACCAAACGCCGGCACGCCTGTCCCGTTCGTCATCAAGACCGAGTTGTTTGCGGTCGAGAGGCCACCGACGACGTTCGACGCCGAAGAATAAAGGAGTTGATTGGCGGTCGTCGATGCTGGCCACGTGGCCGTCGACCATGTCGGACCCGTGACTGTCCACTGCAACATCGTATTTGATGTCGATCCCGGGACCGCCACCTGATTCCCAGAGACATCCGAAGCGATCACGGAATAGTTTGCGAATGAAGTGGCGCCGGTTCCACCGCGAGAAACCGGGAGAGTTCCCGTCGTGAAACTGCTTGTACTGAGATTCGTCAGAAGAGAGCCATCGACAGCCGGCAGTTTCGAGGCCGCCGTCAATTTAACGATCTGGTTGGCCCCGGTACCTGAATTCAATGTCAACACGGGAGTCGTGGTCGAAGTCGTCACCGCGATATCCGAGTTTGCCGACGTGACCGACGTCACCGTCCCCGCTCCGCCACCCGAACTCAACGTGGTCCAACCGCCCGTCCCGCAGAATTGAATCGAGTCAGTCGAATAACGGATCGCCCCGTAGTATGTAGCGCCGCAAGTTTCTCCGCCGTCGCCGATCATGACCGAGCCCAGAACCCGAAGCTTCGTCACCGGCGATGTCGTGCCGATACCGACATTACCGGCGGCATCGATACGCATTCTCTCCGAATAGGAGTTGGCCCCCGTTTGCTGACCGATCACGATCGAAGGCGTGTAAGCGGCGGCACCTGTTGTCGAGATCGCTCCCGTGTAGGCATACTGGTTGCGGCCCGAGGTATTCGAAACACGATAAAGTTGGTAGGAGCCGGCCGAGTCTAAAGACGCCGCGTTGTCGACCTCGACAAAGCCACTCGTCATACCGGGGTACGTCGCCGAGGCCGACGAAGACGCGTAGGCCGTCGCGCTGTTACCAATCGTCGACAAACTGCCTTGAGCGACGATCGACGCGTTCACTCCTGTCCCGACTTGAAGATTTGTTCCGTCCCAAAAGAGATTTGCCGAAGCACCCAACGCGCCCGCGCTGTTGAACTGAAGTTGCGAATTTGAGCCCGCGACCGACACGCCCGCCGACGGCGTCGTCCACGAAGTCACACCCGCGCCGTTCGTCGAAAGCACCTGACCCGCAGTTCCCGCAGTCGCTGGGAGTGTCATCGTCCATGCCCCACCGATGGGATTGACGAGGTTTAGAATGGATCCGGCGTTGTTGAGCTTGAGCCCGTTTAACGTCGCCAAGTTAGAGCTAAAATCACCGGAGCTGTCGCGGCGAATGATCGAGTTTGCCGAATTCGCAGCCGTAGAATTGTTCGCGAGCGTTGCACCTGCGGCGATCGTCGCCGCCGTGACGCCGCCGACTGTCGCGACCGATGGGCCCGGATAAGAACCCGAAAGATCGCCGCCGGCGGCTCCGGTGGGAGCGGTCGACGGCGTTGTCCAAGAGAGATTTCCGCTTGT
>CAJYIL010000556.1 GCA_913774795.1 Pseudobdellovibrionaceae bacterium | reverse complement strand
GACTTGAGAGCCTGCGGCCAATTCGGTTTTGGCAGGGAAAACAGCGAGTGGTCGGTAATACTCACCCGGACCCGAGTAAGCCACGACCCCATCTTGCATCGTGATCAATCGAGATTTCGCACGCGCCGCCGGGGTCCACGTCACAAGCGACGTGAAAAAGACGAGACAAAATCCAAAAGCGCGCCGTGATGACTGGGAGAACATCTCGCAACAGTGTCACTGATCGAACGAAGGGCGTCAAAAACAGTCTTGTGTTGTTTCGCGTTCTCGCCAAAAGGTCAGGAGTCGATTACGCTCTGGAAATCATGTGGAAATGCCGCCTCTGCGCCTTCGTCCTTTTACTCGTCATTGCTTCTCCGACCTTCGCGCAAAAGGCCACTCGCCGCGCTTTGAAGAAACCGGTTACGACGGCGCCGTCTACGAAGATGCTCAAAAGCGCCGACGTCGACGAGATGTCACTCGATGAACCCAAGGTTTCCCCTCGCGAGACGGCTTTGCGCAAAGTGGGGATCGCCACGTTTGGTGTCGGTGGCGGATTGACGGCTGATCAGGCCATCGCTCTCGCTCGGCAGCTAACGAACGATCTCACCGCGATGTCTTACCTCGAAGCGACCCAAGTCTCGGCCTCAAGCGATAAGGGAAGTCGCGCAGAGCTATTGAAGTCGGTGAACGACGCAGGACTCGATGGTGCCATCACCGGCGCGGTGACTCGTGACGCAGTCAAGATCACAATCCTAACAAAGTCAGGCGAACCGATTTCGAACCTCACAGTTTCGCGCGAGATCAATCTCGCAAGCGAAGCTCAAGTGAAGGCTGTCTCTCGCGCGATCGTCGATGAGATCGCGCGCAACGTGCCATACCGGGGATTTGTCACCCGCCGTGTCGGCAAAGACCTTTACGAAATCAATCTCGGAAAAAAGCAGGGCATCTTAGTCGGCCAACGCTTTCGACTTTTTGAATTCTCCGCAAACACGCTCTCTTCAGAGCGCAAAGACATGGCCGAAGCTGAAGTGATTGAAGTCAGCGAATCGACGGCCGTCATCGAACCCACCGGCAGCGCAGATGTTCGACTTTTCTCAAAAGTCGGTTTTAATGAAAATGCTCGAGGAATGACGACTTCCTCCCAAATAGAAACCCGCGGTTATGCGAGGTTCGGCGGCGGACTTCTCAATGTTTCGGGCACGGGCGACCCGAAGTACGTCAACCGCGCCTACAACATTTCGTCGGCCCCAGGTCTCGTGATCGGTGGTGGCTACAACAAGTGGGCGGCTGATGTTCTCTTCGCGCAAGCGACCGGCGAAGACACCGACCTCGTTTATCTCGAAGGCCTCATCTCCACACGCGTTTATGAATTGCCGTTTGGCGGTCTCAATAAATTCTCGGTGCTCGCCGGCGCACGCATGGCTCGGGTCAGCGTTACGACGAAGAGAAATATCGTCACGCCACTCGAGTCGACGACATCGATTTCACCCGCGTTCGAAGCGCGATTAGACCGAATCATCAAAGGTCCGGTGCGTGGGTACGTCGGCGCGAGTGCGTATTTCCCGATCTACGTTTCGGGCATGGATTTCAGCGCGATTATCTTCTCGTACGGAATTGGTGGCGACGCTGGCCTCTCGCTCGATCTTTCGCAGCGACTTTTTCTCGACGTCGGAGCACGCTACCACCTCATCCGCAGACCGGTTGAGGGCCAGACATCGGTTAATGAAACCTATACCGAACTCGTCGGTGCCATCGGTTACCGCTTCTGATGATGTCTCGAGCTGAGTTTCTCGCACAGGCTTCGAAATTTCCTCCGGCTCAAGACGGCTGGAGCGATGTGCGTGAGTTTTCGGGCGAGGGATGGGTCGCCGGGCGAGTCGTCAAAGGCCACGGCCTGTCGTCGGGCGGAAAAACATTGAGTCTCGACTTGAAAGAACCCGTCCTCGAAGGTGATCTCGTCGCCGTGCGCATCGAAAAGGGTCTCGTCAAAGAAACGATTCTGCTTGTCGCCGGAGAGGGAGTTTACGATGACGATCACGCCGCCTTTTCGGTGGCGCGGTCGGAGCAATGGGCGCTTTTCCTCAGCAGCATCCGCCTCTTCTTTCTCTCTCGCAGATTCATCGAAGCGCAGACGCCAACGCTTGTGCCGTCACCGGGTACCGAACCTTTTCTTGATCCATTTTCGACTGAGTGGTTTCTCGGCTCCCACCGGCGACAACTTTTTCTACCGACCTCGCCAGAGTTTCATCTGAAGCAAATGTTGGTGAGAGGGTGGACTCGCATCTTCGAAATGAAACCGTGTTTCAGAAATGGTGAGATCGGTGAGCATCACCAGCCTGAGTTCTTGATGTTGGAGTGGTACCGCGCTTACGCGACCCTCGACGCCATTGCCGATGACGTCGATCAGCTTTTGCGATCGATTTCGTCTCAATTCGACGTCGAGGCTCCGTGTCTCAAGCGAACGACAATCTCCGAGCTTTTTGCAAAAGCGTTTCATGGTTTTAAGCTCACGCCGGCCACGACCCGAGACGAGTTGGCAGCTCTAGCCGCTCGAGAGAAAATCCCGGTGAGTGCCGATGACACATTCGATGACGTCTTCTTTCGGCTGTTCCTCGAAAGAATCGAGGCCGAACTCGGGGCCGAGGGGCCGCTTCTCGTCTCTCATTATCCGCCGTCGCAAGCGGCCCTCTCACGCATTGGAGCCCACGGATTCGCTGAACGGTTCGAGGTTTACTGGAAAGGCCTTGAGCTCGCGAATGCATTTCACGAACTCAATGACCCTTTAGAAAACGAAAAGCGTTTCGCTCAAGATGCGGAGGCGAAAGCATCCCTGGGAAAGCTCGCTGTTCCTCGAGACGAAAATCTTGTTCGAGCTCTCAAAAAAGGAATGCCTCCGTCGGGAGGCATTGCACTGGGAGTCGATCGATTGTTCATGGCACTTTTCGGAATCAACGAGATCGGTGAGACGAGAGCGTTTCCGCTCCGGCGGTAAGACCGATCATTCTCCGCGATTAATTTCTTCTTTGAGCTCTTTGCCGACTTTAAAGAACGGCAGTTTCTTTTCTTGAACGTTGATCACTTCACCCGTGCGCGGATTGCGACCTTTGTAAGCGCCGTAGTAGCGATTCACGAACGAACCGAATCCGCGAATTTCGATGCGGTCATTGCGCATGAGCGCTTCAACCATTGAATCAAAAATCGTGTTGACGACAGTCTCCGCTTTCACGCGGGTGATGCCTGCTTTTTCTGAGATCAAATTGATCAAATCGGCCTTGGTCATGAGCTCGCTCTCTAATCTTGGGATGCAGCTCTTATGGTAGTGGAGGCGAGCACATGATCAAATGGTTTTTTGGTTTTCGAACTCGAATATCGCTACGTATCTCGCGTAATTAGCGGTTAACAGCACGCGTTAACTGATAAACTGGACTTGGCCGTAACCGGCACAAATTTTAGAGCGAAACGTCGTCGGTGACGAGGCCTCGTGAGTAGTGCTCAGAGACGTAAGAAACCGCCGAAAGAATCAAAACGAAAAGGTTCAACGTAATGGCTTCGGTCATCGTTGACCAATAGAGGCCGCTTGCGTGAAACGCAATCTGTGCTCCGACTCCGCCGCTGATTAAAACGCGGTGCCAGTAATGTGACTCCGGGATCTCCGCGTAGATGCGGTAGCTCATGAGCAGAAACGACACGATGAAGAGGAGATAGAACGCTCCGCCAAGAAGGCCTGACTGCGCGAGGATTTGGAAGTACACGTTGCCACTCGACGGATCAAAATGCCCCGACTCTTCACCGCTGCGAACCGAGTCGTGGCCGACGCCGACCCACATCGCTTTTTGCCAAAGCGCCGTCTGCGCGTTGATCTGCTCGCGCTGATGATCGGCGCGAACGATTTCGTTTGCGTGAACACCGTCGAGCATCCGACCCGGTGAACCGGCATACGTGATCAACGTCACGGCACCGAAGAAGACAACGATCGAAGCGAGCATGAAGAACCACGAGCGCGCTTTCATCAGGAGCGTAAATGCAAGCCCAACAAAGGCGGCTAACCACAATCCCGGGCGATAAGTCCAGAACACCGCGAGCGCCAAAAGAAGGGTGCACGCCAATGGAAGCCAGCGCTCATGCCATTCGTCTTTTCGGTCGCTCAACAAAAACGTCGCGGCCGGAAATGGAAGAACCGTCGCGAGAACGGTCCCGAAAATTTCAGGCGACGTGAAAAATCCCGTCGGAATGAAATACGGGAATCCTTTGACCGGGGCGCTCGCAAGTTCGATCGACCGCGCAAGATCGAGACCGGTGAAGTGCTGCCAAATTCCGTAAACGGCTAGCGCTGAAGCTGCTGACAGCATCAGAAAGAAAATGCGGTTGAGGCCCGGAAACAGCTCCCAGCAATAAGCAAGGGCGTAGAGCAAAATCACCCAGCGCGCATCGCCGAGAGTGGCGAGCGCGTCGGCCGTCGTCGCCGCTTGGCAAGCGGTGACGATCGTGACGATGAGAATGCCGAGAAGGAAAATGTCGGAGCCAACTCTGAAAAACGAAAACTCGCGAGGGCGCGAAAGACGATCAGCGGCCACGTAGATCAACGTCAAGATCGCACAGAGCCAAGCGGCGATCTCTGAACCTGCACGGGAGAAGAAAGAAAGAATGACGAGGGCTGAGAACAACCACGGGATCGGAGTTCCGACCACGCTCTTCAGGTAGTAAACGAAACGATCGCGTCCGTTTTCAACGAGGATGTCTTTCATCCAGCGGCCGGTGACTCGCTCGTGGGCTTTCGCGCTTGGCGTAACTCTCGGATCAGCGCCAACTCTTTTAGCGCCCAGTCTCTGATCGTATGTCGACATTCCGTGTCTCAACTATTTGTGAAGAGGAAATCGCTGAAGCGATTCATGATCGTACCCGGCAGTTTGTAGCGGCCGGTCGCCTTGAGAATAGCATAGTAGGCGGTGAGCGTTTCAATCACCATTTTTTCGGGATCGAATAACGACAGAACTTTTTGGCGCGCTTGATCACCGATTTGGTCGACCGGAATTTGGCCGGCAAAAATATCGAGAAGCAGATTCGAAAGCTCCGAGACATCGGCCGGGCGAATTAAAAAGCCGTCTTGGCTGTGCTCGACGATCGTCCCCATACTCGATCCCTCGG
>CAJYIL010000555.1 GCA_913774795.1 Pseudobdellovibrionaceae bacterium | reverse complement strand
GCTCATGCCGGGACCGGTGTCATTTACACTGAACTTAATGATCGCCGACCCTTCGATTTCGGCTTGCAAGACAGCTCGAACGAAAATAGATCCGCGTTCAGTAAATTTGATCGCGTTTGCAATGAGATTAATCAGTACTTGCCCAATCCGACCGGCGTCGCCAATCAGTCGCGCTGGAATATTCGGATCGACGTAGGACATTAGAGAGAGCGACTTCTCTCGAGCAAGCGCCGAGAATAAATCTGTTTCGCTCTCAATGAGCTCGAGCAAGTGAAAAGGCTCGGCCTCGAGTTTAAGTTTGCTCGCCTCCATTTTCGATAGGTCCAGAATGTCGCTGGTGATTTCAATCAGCCTCGCGCCGGACTTACGCATGATCGACACAAGCTTTTGCTGCTGCTCACTTAATCCCGAGTCTTCGAGTAGAAGGGCGGTCGACATCATGCCGTTTAGAGGATTTCGAATCTCGTGACTCATGTGGTTAAGGAAGTCTGCTCTCTCACTTGCGAGTTTCTCGGCATTCAGCTTTGCACTGAGTAGGGCATCCTGAGCTCTATTTAGATCGCTTACGTCTTCTGAGAGTGTGATCAGATGGTGTCGCCCTTCGGGAGCGCGAATGATAAAACGTCGAGAGCGATAAACTCGTCCATCACCCGACTTGGTCGTCAAAACGCGTCGCCCGCTTGATGAATCTGCAGAATCAAGAAGCGCATCATGATCAGCCGAGATCACATCGTGAGCGACGGCGGGCGGCAACACGTCGGTGGCGGCTTTACCGATAATCTCGGACGGCTCACGTCCTAGCACTTTACACGTGGTTCGATTGACCTTGAGATACTTTCCGGTCGAAGCATCCTTCATTGAGAACAAGACGGGCATATTCTCGATGATTAAATTTGCCAAGGCGCTTGATTCATCAGCTCGGCGAGAAGCATCCCGCTCTTTCGTGATATCTCTCGCAACCGCGTAGGTAAAGTCACCTTGTACCGTCCACCGCCAGGATAACCAAAGCACGCGGCCGTCTTTCGCGATATACCGATTAGTGAGCTCTTTCGACGTCATACCTTCATGTAGGTCAATAACCTCGGAAGTGCTTTGGACATCGTCGGGGTGGACGAAATTGTGAAGAGGTTGCGAGCGAAGTTCTGTCTCAGTGTAGCCAAGCGCGTTCACAAACGCGGGGCTCACTTTCTGGAAAAATCCATTCGAATTGGCGATGACGAGGAAGTCAGCCGAGAGTCGAAAAAACAATTCTGCCGAAAATTCGAGGACCTGGCCTGAAATTATCGGCTCTTGAGTTTCTTCAGGAAGCTTCAACTCGTTTCTATGTTCATCTGCACGGCGAGCCCTAGCAAAAACTTTTCTCAGGACCACGTAAGCCAACGCAGATGCAACGAGAACACATATAAGACTAAGTACCTCAAAGGCAGACAACGATCCTGCGATCAACATAGGCACCGATAGCCTAACAGTTTACTATTTAGACGCAAATGATTTATATCAGGAAAATCTGAACGGCGCTGGACATTTACGCCGATCGGCTGCCTCAGGCACATTTGAGTTCGGACTGAACTTTGGCGAGCTGGGCTAACTGGTAACGCGAAAACGGTTTAGCCACAAACGCGTCAGCACCCAATCTCGCGGCTTGAGACGCAAGATGAGGATCAAGGCTACCCGACATCAGTACAAACTTACCTTGAT
>CAJYIL010000554.1 GCA_913774795.1 Pseudobdellovibrionaceae bacterium | reverse complement strand
CTAGACCGTAGCTCGTGACAAGCCCACCTCCGCTCTCGAGTTTCAAGACGACCTCGTCGCCTTCTTTGGCCACCGACAAGATCGCCGTGATCTCTTCTCGCAAGTCAGCCGTCGCGGCCGCGCGGATATCGCCTTCGAAATCGAGAACGAAAAGCCGAGTCGGGCGCGGTTGAGCTTTCTCGCTTTTTGAAACTTTCTTTTCGGTCTTCGAGAGTTGCTTGAACTCTTTTTTGCCTAAGAGCCTAGACTGCATTTGATGTCGAAAAGAGCGGTAGCGTTCGTTGAGTTTCTCGACTTCGATCCCGGAGCGTCGATTGCGACGACCGGCCGAAACAGCCTGTATGATCAGGATTAAGATCGCCGCAAACGCGATGACGATGATAACGGCTTTGGCGAGGAACAGAGCGATGGCGATGAGAAATTCCATGCCCGATACCGTCCACCCAAAGGCCCGTGAGGTCAATGGCTGGTCCTAGGCCTCGTCGCATTTTAGACGGGAATCGGATAAACCGATAAGAAGCGGTATGAAACACCTCGCTCTGCTTCTTTTTCTCAGTCTCACTCTCTGCGCACCTTTGACGGCGTTCGCGTTTGGCGCGAGCGAAACAGAGCAGATGCGTGAAGACGTGCGCGAAGCGTTGCATCGTGCACGCGACTTCAGTGCGCAAAAAGTTCGCGAGGCGACCGAAGATTTGCAGCGTGAGCGCGGAGCCCAAGTGGTCAAAAAGAAGCGCGCCGAATTCGAAGCCGAGCAAGAAGTGACGCGCGAAGAGTACGTGCGCGAGAGAAATTCGAAGCCCAGTGAGTTTTTGTTGCAATCGCGGCTTGAGCGCGAGTTTGAACAAAAGCGCGTCGTCGAAGATCGTCAGATGGACCGCGCTCGGGCCGACTATGTCGTCAAGCGCCGCCGTGTTCAGCGAATCATCGATTCGAAAGCCCACATCGACGAAGCCCAAGAGTACGGTCTCTAAAGCGGGTGTCCCAAGGTCTGGCCCGACCTCAAATCAATATCGTTCGTTTACCCCGCCGCATACACTGATTTGAGTGATGTCTCCTGAGTGTCAGCAGCTCCTTAACAATGCATTTCTGCTCTTGGTCGTTTTCCAGATCAAGCATTTCATAGCGGATTTCCCGCTGCAGTTTCCCTACATGCTGCGAAAGTTTCGCCCTGGCTGGGACTTTGTTCTTCCCTTAACCACTCACTGTGCGGTTCACGCTCTTCTGACGTTGATCATCGTGCTGTGTTTGGATTGGAAGCTCTGGTGGCTAGCGGCTTTTGACTTCGTAACCCATTTCATCATGGACCGAATAAAATCGGGGCCCCGTTACCTAGGCCGCTTTAAGGACTCAACGAGCACGGGATACTGGGTGGCCTTCGGTTTCGATCAGATGGTTCATCATCTGACCCACATGCTGATCGTGTGGGTCATTCTCATGAACATCAGCTGATCTTTTTCGCGTCTTTTTTGTCGGCGCGCACCGAAGCAACTCCGGCGATCACCAAGATCAAACCAATGACAGCCAATGAAGCGAAGCTCGGGATGTGAAAGATATCGACGAGCAGCATTTTGATGCCGATGAATCCCAAGATGGCCGACAGGCCAGGCTTGAGATAACGAAATTGCGACACACTCTCGGCGAGAACGAAGTAAAGCGCTCGTAATCCGAGAAGAGCCAAGATGTTCGAGGCAAAAGCGATGAAGGCGTCGCTCGTCACCGAAAAAACCGCCGGAATTGAGTCGACCGCGAAGACCAAGTCAGTGAGTTCGATCACCACCAACGCGAGAAAAAGCGGTGTCGCGAGACGTTTACCGGCTTGGCGAATAAAGAAGTGATCAGATTCATAATGATCAGCGACGGGGATGAGTTTCTTCACCCAGCGCACGAGCGCGCTTTCGACTTCATCTTCGGGTTCACCTTTAAAGGATTCGACGGCGAACTTGAGTGACGTTAAAACGAGGATCGCGCCGAAAACATAGAGCACCCAGTGAAATGTGTGAATCAGCTGTGCACCTATGATAATAAAAATTCCGCGCATGACGATCGCGCCGAGAACGCCGAAGAACAAAACGCGGTGCTGAAATTTTTCTGGGATTTTGAAAGAGCCAAAGACGAGTAGGATGACGAAGAGGTTATCGACACTCAGACTTTTTTCGATCAAATAGCCCGTTAAAAATTGGATGCCGTTTTCGGTGCCGTACTGAAAGGCGAACCACGCGTTGAAAATGAGCGCGATTGAAATCCAGGCGATTGATTCCTTGATCGCAAAGCGGGTTGCAGATTTATGACCGTCGCCAGCGTGCGACTTTTTGAAGAGGCTCAAGTCGATCACCAATAAAACGATGATGCCGATGATGAAAGCGATCCAGAGCCAAGGCGGGGCAACCGAAATTTGATTCAAGCGAAACGTTCCTATCGAAAGCTACAGTGCAAATGCTTGTTGAAAGTAAGGTTCGCCTTGACGCCTTTCAAGAGAAAGCCGCACGCAAAGACAGTTCTTTTCTTTTTATCGCTATAAACATAGAAGTTCGCAGCATTATCGATCATAAAACGGATTCCCAACCCGGCTCCGCCGGCGGTGCGCTTTGCGGCAAGCGCGCCCGGTTCGAGGATCGAACTTAAATGTTGCCAAAATTGCGCTTTGTTCAATGAGCCAAAGGGGTCTTCCACGCCGACCACGACCCGGATATCGGAGTAGCTCGCGAACAACGTCCCGGCCTTGGCGGGCGGGTAGGAGACGGCTGTTGTTCGGTCAAAGTCTTGAAACAGGCGCGCGCCCGTCGAGTCGACGGGCGCCGAATACATGGCGTTCGAGAGCATTTCGTCGGCGGCCTGAACGCACAAGTCCGC
>CAJYIL010000553.1 GCA_913774795.1 Pseudobdellovibrionaceae bacterium | reverse complement strand
GCAAGCTCTTTTGTTCTTCACAGGTCGTGACCCGCGCGGGCGCTACTACAGGGGTGTCGATTGAAAGGCCACCTCCTCTTTTTTCTTGTCGCGGCCCTTTCGCTTGTCTCACCGTCGGCGGGAGTGGCGATCACCGTGGTCGGCTTTGCGCTCGTCGGTCTTCAGCACGGGGCCTTTGACTTTGCGTTGATCAAAAAAAGAGGCGGTTCGCTTGCTGTTTTTCTCGTGGGCTATCTTGGAATCGCTTTTAGCTTTCTCGTCTTAGTTCGCATCAGCCCGATCGCTGCGCTCGGCTTATTTCTCATTCTTTCGGCAATTCATTTCGGTCAAGAGTTGCTTCCCGAAAGTGGAGTTGGCATCTCCACCGCTCTCGGAGCTGCAGTGATCATGACTTCTTTCGCGGCAAATTCGCAGCAGGCTTGGCGTCTGATCGAGAATTTCACGGGCCTGCGATCTGCGGGCTCGGATGACGTGGCCGCGATTTTGATCTTTCAAACAGCAACGTTGCTCGCAGTCGCATTGACTCAAACCAAACGCAAGACGGCTGAAGTCGCCGCCCTCCTTCTTGGTCTCTGGCTTTTGCCTATCTGGATCGGCTTTGGGCTCTTCTTTGTTTACTGGCATTCACTCGATTCGTTTATCGAGCAACGAATTGAGCTCGGTCTGACGGCGAAAAGAGCACTCGCCGTGACCGCGCCTCTCTCGATTGGCGCGGCGATCATCTTGCTGTTCGGATTCGCTCACTCAAAAGAAATGGCCGCGAGTTTCGTCGCAGCCATCTCGGTCGGTCATATTTTAACGAGACCTCTTTTAGATCATGCTGCCTTAAAGCCTTCGGCCCGCGAGCGCGCCACGGCGATCCAGTGAATGATCAAGCTAAACAACGCTTTTGCGAAGACGTCAGCTGTGCAAAATCCAACTTGTCCTGCGACAAACCAGTTGGCGGAAGTGAGTTTTAAATCTGGGAACATGTAGACGATCGGGTAAACGCCCCACGTCGCGACGAGCAGGTACCGCAGGTTCGAGGCGCTTCGGCGAGCCGATTCCGGGATGTTCGGAAGATTTTTTCCGATCTCGATCCACAACGACACCAGTAAGTAGATGAATGGAATCGTCGAAAGCACCGCCCAAATCGTTCGCTGGGTGGAGTCAGTCGAAAGTTCACCAACCAAACCAAGAACAATCATCAGACCTGCCGCAATCGTATATTTCGCGAGGCTCGAAACACTGCGCGCGCGATCTGAACATGTCACGATCGCCAATTCGGCAGCGAGCAGCGGGACCGTTAAAAGCCAATCGATATAACGGTAGCTCGAGTTAAAATACAGACCAGTCGGGTGGTAGAGGTTATTCTCGGGTTTGAATGCCTCAGTCCAGCTATTCATGATCCGGAAATAGTGGTAGCCCGCGATGACCATGATAACCGAGGCGATCGTAGCTGCACTCCGATATTTCGGCGAAACTTCGTTACGCGTCAGGATGAAGTAAGTCAGCGCGCCGAGAAAGCTTGCGATGACGAATGAGAGTGCGTTGTAAACGGTTTGATATTGGCCGAGCGTCAATTCACTTAAACCCATAACTCCTCGATAATGGTTGAGCTGTTAAATGCATTAGCAACAGCTCATCAAAATCAAAGTCGCGAAAAGCGGCCAGAGCAAAACGCAATCGTGGCGAGAACGACAAGCGTTAAACGTTCAATCTATCGATCAGGGCGGTCGCGCTACGAGCCGCGCCGTTGAGGCTCGCGCCGCCAAAGGAATCCCCTGCTAGGAAGAGTCGCGGCGCAATTTCCCAGAATCCTAAACTCAAATGGTTTCTCACCTGGCAGTACCGCCACTTTTTGACTTGAACGGAAGTCGATTCGAAGCCGCTAGCGACTGTCGTCAATTCGTCACGAACTCGTGCGATGAGGACGTCGTCTGATGCCTCATAGAGCTGTTCACTAAAGTCGGGTTTCATCGTCACGGTCAATGAACGCGTCTTCGAGAGTCCCTTGGCTCGTTGGTCGGCGATAGAAAAAATTGAAGACGAACTCGGTTCTACGTAACCATGGCGACTAAATGAGAAATTTTCAGCGACGTTTTCGAACAAAAAAACGATCGCTTTCGTGTAACTCACATTTAAAAGTTCATTTGAAGGTTCGATTCGGCTCGCTTTCAAAATGTCGATGGCCTGTGGGAGCGGTGCCGTTATCACGAGAGAGTCAGAAATCACGCGCTTGCCTGATTCGAACTCGCTCACCCATGATTCGTCGATCTTGGAAACAGTGAGGAGTCGTTCATTCAGCTCGACCTTCACGTCGCGGGCAAGGTCCTTCGCGAAAGCGGTCATGCCCTCCGCAGAACAATAATGCTCAATTCCGTTTTCTGTAAACCAAAGTTGCGACAGTCCTCGTTCGAGCCAGCGCGAGTGCAGATCGTCCAAGGCCTCTCGTTTTCGATAGAACTGAGCCCCGTGATCGAATTTTGAGTGGTCAGTTCGTCGGGTGGCCATTCGGCCGCCCACACCTCGAGCCTTATCAAAGACCGTGACGTCGTCATCATTCGCTCGCTTCACTGCGAGCATTAATCCGCTGAGGCCTGCTCCGATGATCGTTAACTTCACTCTAAACTCCCACTCTTGCCGTTTCGTTCATACTCCGAGTTTCCAGTGATTGCACGACTCTGGCCGCCGATAATTAGGGAGGAGGAAGATCATGCTTAAAGTCGTCATTGCCGGTGGAAGTGGCTACGTCGGTCAGGCTCTGATCGCGAGTCTCCTGGAAAAAAACGAAGATATCGAAATTATCGCACTCTCGAGAAAAGATCATCCTTCGCACGATGCGCGTTTAAGTTGGAAAGCGTGTGACCTGTTTTCACTCAAGTCGCTCGAAGAGGCGGTCCCAGACGATGTCGACGTCGCCTATTATTTGGTTCACTCGATGGGCCCAACGGCGAAGCTCGATCAAGGTTCGTTCGCAGACTACGATCTTCTTCTGGCCGACAACTTTCTTCGTCGACTTAAAAACACAAAGACTCGGCGAATCGTTTATCTGGCAGGCCTCATCCCTGAGCGAAATCATCTTTCGCTTCATCTGCAGAGTCGTCTCGAAGTCGAGGAGACGTTTCTGGGATCAAAAATTCCCGTAACGGTTTTCAGGGCGGGTCTCATCGTCGGACAAGGCGGATCTTCATTTCAGATTCTCACGCGTCTGGTCTCTCGCTTACCCGTGATGGTTTGCCCTCGCTGGACCCAAACTTTGACGACGCCCATTGATCTGCCAGCCGTCGTTCGAGCTCTTCGAGTAGAGTTGAGTCGAACAGAATCTTCGAAACACGTTTACGATCTCGCTGGGTGTGAGCCGCTCACGTACGTCGAGATGATGCGCGAAACCGCTCGAGCGATGGGTCGAAAGCGCCTGTTTATCGCCGTCCCCCTCTTCACGCCGACGCTTTCGAGGCTGTGGGTGCGTCTAATCACGGGCGCACCAAAAGAGCTCGTCTATCCGCTCGTCGAATCTCTGAAGCACCAAATGACCGCGAGGCCCTCGCACATCTTGGAGCGTGTGCCGATCGGAAAAACATATTCGCAACTCATCGTGGGCATTCCTCTCGAGCCTGAGAAAGAAGCGGCTCACCAAAGCGCTCCCGTGAGAGTGGGCCGTAAAACCGTTCGGTCGGTCCAGCGCCTTCCTTTACCGCACGGGCGGTCGGCTGAGTGGGTGACCGCGCTGTACATCCGCTGGCTACCGACGATTTTCGCCCCGTTTCTGAAGGTTCGTGTCGAAGGTGATCTCGTACAATTCTGCGTTGTCTCCAAGAAGTGGGTCATGCTCGAACTCCGACATCATCCCGAACGAAGCACGGCCGATCGGCAACTGCTTTATGTGACTGGTGGGCGACTGGCAGCATCGAGCCATCGTGGTCGACTCGAATTTCGAGAAGTTCTCAACAAGAAGTATGTGCTGGCGGCGATTCACGACTTTTCACCGGCCCTGCCTTGGATGATCTATCGCTTCACTCAGGCGATTGCGCACGTTCTTGTCATGAAGAGTTTCGCGAGACACCTCAATCGTCTCGATGCGCCTGGCACACTGAGAGTGGATGCCACGACTAAGTCAGAAACAGCACGTTTCTTTTTCTAAGCGATCACCCGCTCGTCTCTGAGGAACGGTAATCAACAAGGCTTAAGGATCAGTGGATCCGCTAAAGCAAAAGGAGTCATTAAATGGCAGACAAAAAGATGAGCGAAAAGTCAGTGGCGATTTTGGCAACGGATGGGTTCGAGCAATCAGAACTTTTTGAGCCCTTGAAAGCGATGAAAGATGCGGGCGTTCAGGTAAAAATCGTTTCCCTGAAGACCGGCAAGATCAAAGGCTGGAACGAGAAAGACTGGGGCAAAGAGATCGATGTCGACATGGTGGTCGATGACGCGGATGTCGAAAAGTTCGATGCGCTGGTCCTCCCGGGTGGAGTTATTAATCCCGACCAGCTTCGCATTAACAAACAAGCGATGCGGTTTGTCCAAGAGTTCGACGAAGCAGGTAAACCAATTGCGGCGATTTGCCATGGGCCCTGGTCGCTGATCGAGGCCGGAATCGTAAAAGGCAAAACCGTCACGTCGTGGCCGTCACTAAAGACTGATCTTAAAAACGCGGGCGCGGAGTGGATCGACACGAAATGTTCGGTCGACGGCAATCTGATCACGAGCCGTAATCCAGGCGATTTGCCGGCTTTTAACCAGGCGATTCTTGATGCGCTATCGAAAGAAATGGTATCGCAATCGAAGGCGACTGAATCGAGAAACGAAAAGACTCAACCAACTCGCCACTAGGATGTGGAATGAGATTCAAGGCCCTGGTTTTCGATCTCGATGGTACGCTCGTTGATTCGAAAATCGATTTCGCCGCCATGAAGTCCGAGCTCGGGCTTCATGGTGACGACGATGTTCTAAGTCATATTGAAACTCTCGATCATCAAGCTCGCCGACATGCGCTCGCCATCATTGAAAAACATGAAAGAGCAGGGGCTTTGTCAGCTTCACCGATCGACGGTGCGCTCGAGTTCGTGCGAGAACTCGAGCTTGCTGTTTGCCCGTATGCGATCTTCACGAG
>CAJYIL010000552.1 GCA_913774795.1 Pseudobdellovibrionaceae bacterium | reverse complement strand
AAAAAGCGGCCCAAGACACGATCGCCGAAGCTCGTAAAGAGCTTGCGAATAAGGAGTCGAAAGCTGCGGATTTGAAGGCGATCTACGAGCGTCTCCAAAACCTGACGCACAAGATGTCGAGCGACTTGTACGCGAAAAACCAGAGCGCTGGCGCACAAGCTGACCAATCGGGCGGCGAGGCGGGCGCAGCGGGTGACGGCGGCGGCGCTAGCAAAGGCGGCGACGACGTGATCGACGCCGACTACAAAGACGTTCGCTAAGAACTCGTTAACGAATGATTCGAGAAAAGCCCCGGGGTGACCTGGGGCTTTTTATTTTTGGATTGTGCGATCACGCGGGTCGTGTTGAGCCGATGAACAACAGGACCCTTCACGATTTTCGCTTTCAGAAAAAAACTTGAGCTGATGAAATGGGAGTTCACTTCTTCTCTCATGGATCAACGTTGCCCCGCACAGAAGGTCTCTACACCGCGACGGTTCTTTTCTGCGACATCCGTGGATTCACCCGGCTATTTGACGACCGTGAGCCTGGCGAAGCTTTAAAGTTTGCGAACGCCGTTCTCGGAGAGCTCGGCAGTACGATCGAAGCCTGTAACGGCACCCTCGACAAGTTTACGGGCGACGGGTTTCTCGCGCACTTTGGAATCGATCAATCAGAGACCGATCACGTCATCGACGCTTGTCAGGCCGCCGTTGAAATTAGAAAAGCGCTGATGAAGATCAATACCCAAAGATTCATCGTGAATCAGCCGGTGATTGCGGCCGGAGTTGGAATTCATTCGGGTGCGGTCGCAGCCGGCTACGTTAGAACCATGGCCAAACGCGAATTTACCGTGCTGGGATCGACCGTGAATCTCGCCTCGCGCATCGAAGGTTTAACAAAGTTTTTCTCCGTCGATTGCCTCGTCTCAAGTGGAGTCGAACGACATGCGAAAAAGCAGTTTCAATTTCAGAATATGCCTATCCAGTCATTGAGGGGCGTGAGTCAGCCTCAAGAGACGTTTTGGTTACTACCGACGAATATCTAAGGAGCCTCCCCAACGATGTCTGCACTTCGCACTGATCGCGGAACTCTCACGTCCCAGGCCGTCACCGAACTCAGAAAGCACGCCGATATGCTTGACTGCGAGTGCCCGACACATCTGCTCG
>CAJYIL010000551.1 GCA_913774795.1 Pseudobdellovibrionaceae bacterium | reverse complement strand
GCCGAAGCCGCCCGTTTAGCAGTCCGGAACCGAAAAATTCTTACTCTGCATCCTCAAGATACGTGTAACCGCTCAAGCCCACTTCGTAGTGGCGCATGAGTTGGCGCGCTTCGTTCTTCGCGATCGTGCCGCGCAAGATCGACTCTTCAGAAGCCTTACGGATCGACTCGATCAACTCCGGGCGGTTGTACTGAACGTACGAGAGAACTTCAGTGACCGTATCGCCTTCGACAACGTGATCAACCGTGTAACCTGCGTTCGTCACGGTGATGTGAACCGCATCGGTATCGCCGAAGAGGTTGTGAAGATCGCCCAAGATCTCTTGGTAAGCACCGACTAAGAACACCCCCATGTAGTAGGGGTCGGCCGCGTTCAACTCGTGAACTTCAAGAGTTGTCTTTGGTTGCGAGTTTGTGCGCGGATCTTCTTGAATGAACTGATCGATCTTGCCGTCAGAGTCACACGTCATGTCGACCAAAATCGCTTTGCGAGTTGGCTCTTCGTTCAACCGGTGAATCGGAAGCACCGGGAAGAGCTGACCAACCGCCCACGAGTCTGGCATCGACTGGAAGACCGAGAAGTTACAGAAGTAGGTATCGCTCAAAAGTTCTTGAAGCGATGCGAGCAACTCGGCGTCGTCGTTGTTCTTCTCCGCGATGTCTTCCATCTTCGTGAGAATGACCCAGCAAAGGTTCTCGGCTTTCGCGCGCTGAGACAACGAGAGAACGCCGAACGTGAAGAGCTGAAGGATGGTGTCTCGGATGTGCATGACGTCGTGGTAGAACTCCGTCATGTTTTTCTCGTTCAGCTGCTCGTAGATGTACGCGAGATCTTGAACGACACGGTGGTCGTCTTTCGCGATCGTCTTTGCGGGCTCTTTCGCCTGAACTTCGTTGATGCCCAAGACGTTGAACAACAAAACCGAGTGGTGAGCGACGAGCGCACGACCGGCTTCGGTCACGATATCTGGGTGCGGAACGTTCTTCTCATCGCACGTCGACTGAATCGCCGAAACGACGTCGTTGGCGTACTCTTGCTCCGTGTAGTTGATCGAAGAGTCGGTTGCACCCGAGCCGTCGTAGTCAACGCCAAGACCGCCGCCCACGTCGATGTACTTCGGACGAGCGCCCATTTCGTAGAGCTCCGTGTAGAAGCGCGTGCCTTCTTTCAGTGAGCCTTTGACGGAGGAGATCGACGCGATCTGCGAGCCGATGTGGTAGTGAAGAAGCTCGAGAGCGTCGAGCATGTTCTCGCGCTTCAAGATCTCGACCGCATCAACGATCTCGAGAGCGGTGAGACCGAACTTCGAACGGTCACCTGACGATTCGATCCACTTGCCTGCACCTTTTGAGTGAAGCTTCGCTCGCAAACCGATCTTTGGCTTCGTATTGAACTTTTTTGCGGCCGCAATGATCATCGGGAGTTCGGCCATGCGGTCGACGACGATGATCGTGTTGCGCCCGAGCTTTTGCGAGAGGATGGCCGTCTCGATGTACTCTTGGTCTTTAAAGCCGTTGCAGATGATGAGCGCATCAGGCGTGTTCATCATCGCGAGCACGATCAAGAGCTCAGGCTTTGAACCGCACTCGAGACCCAAGCGGTTTTGCGAGCCGAACTTAATCAACTCTTCGACCAAGTGGCGCTGTTGGTTCACCTTGATCGGGTAGACGCCGCGGTAACGGCCTTTGTACGCGTTGTCTTCGATCGCTTTCGCGAAGCAGCTGTTTAAGAGCTCAACGCGCGCTTTGGTGATGTCAGGGAAACGAATGAGCATCGGAACACGGATGCCGCGCTCTTGAAGATCTTGAGTGAGCTCAAGAAGGTCGACCGAAGGACCGTTGGGACCTTGCGGAGTAACGACCACATTGCCTTTTTCATTAACGTCGAAGAAACCCGAACCCCAAGACCCGATTTTGTAGAGCTCAGAGCTCTTTTCGCGCGACCAGTTCGACAACTCTCGTACTCCGTACCGGCTCTCGCCGGCCCCTCCGCACCCAGATAGGTGCAGAGTCAGTCGCCCGGTGACGGCCGGGCCCGAAGTGCCCAGGCCGCGAAAATCACCCCTGGACAATCAAATTCAAAATACGACCGGCTTTGTAAATCACCTTCGAGACGGGCTTGTCGCCGACCGCTTTCGCAATCGAGTCGACCGCCATCGCCAAAGCCACCGCATCTGCCTCAGATGCGTCTTTGGCGACCGAGATCTCGCCGCGTGATTTGCCGTTCACTTGCACACCTATATTGACCACGTTATCGACTGTCAAATTCGAATCGAACGCCGGCCACGGAGCCAGAACGACCAGCCCTTCTCCGCCGATGCGCGACCAAATTTCTTCGCACATGTGAGGCGCAAACGGCGCCAAAAGCTGCAACAAAGGCTTGATCACCAAACGAGAGCGCGAGCCGGTCTTATAGATCTCGTTCACCAAGATCATCATCGCCGAAATCGCCGTGTTGAAGTTCATCACCTCAATGTCTTCGCCAACTTTTTTGATGGTCTTGTGCAGAAGTTTCTCGAGTTCAGGCGGGAGCGCATCGTCGCTCACGCCAGGCCCACCATCTTCCGCGATCGCCGCTCGCCAAACGCGGTCTAAGAAGCGCGCGACACCTTCGATGCCGGTCTCCGACCAAGGCTTATCGCGATCCATCGGGCCCATGAACAAGATGTAGCACCGGAGAGCATCAGCGCCGTATTTCTCGCGCATCTCGTCGGGGTTGACGACGTTGCCACGCGACTTCGACATTTTTTCGCCGTCGCTTGCCAGCAACATCCCTTGGTGTGCGAGCTTCTGGAACGGCTCGGGGTGAGAAACGAGGCCCGCATCGAACAAAACTTTTTGCCAGAAACGAGAGTAGAGAAGATGGCCGACCGAGTGTTCGGGGCCACCGACATAAAGATCGACGGGCATCCAGTATTTTTGTTTTTCGAAATCGACCAACGCATCTGAGTTTGTCGGGTCGAGATATCGCAAGAAGTACCAAGACGAACCCGCCGATCCCGGCATCGTGTCGGTTTCGCGGAGTCCATCGCCCAACGACCCTCGATATTTCATCCACTCATGTGAACGAGCCAGCGGCGCTTCGCCGTTTTCGGTCGGCTCGTAGTCGGCGACTTCTGGCAGTACAACGGGCAGTTCATTGACCGGAAGAGCGCGAACCGCTCCGTCGGTCATGCGCACGATCGGAAACGGTTCGCCCCAGTAGCGCTGACGTGAGAAGAGCCAGTCGCGCAGCTTGTACTCGATGCGACGCTCGCCCAAACCTTTTGATGCGAGCATTTCGATTGCGCGAGGAATGGCTTCGGATTTCATCAAACCGTTCCATTCACCCGAACCGGTCAAGCGACCTTCGCCTTCAAACGGCAACTCACCCTCAGATTCAAGAACGCGAACGACCGGCAAAGAGAACTTCTTCGCGAATTCGAAATCGCGCGCATCGTGACCGGGAACCGCCATAATCGCACCTGTTCCGTAATCCATGAGAACGTAGTCGGCGACCCAAACCGGAATTTTTTGACCCGAGACCGGGTTCACCGCATACGCACCCGTGAAAACGCCGGTCTTGTCGGTCGACGCTTTCCGGTCGATTTCAGATTTGCGAGACGAAGCATCGATGTAATCGCGAACCGCTGGGTGCTGTTCTTCGGAAGTCATTGAGAGCAGTAGAGGATGTTCCGGTGCAACGACCATGAAAGTGACGCCGAACAAAGTGTCAGGGCGAGTCGTGAACACTTCGAGACGACCCACTCCGCCGACTTCGAAATAAACCGTGGCGCCTTCAGATTTACCGATCCAGTTGCGCTGGGCCTCTTTCGTGCGCTCGGGCCAATCGACCGTATTCAAATCTTCGAGCAAGCGCTCGGCGTAATCGGTGATCTTGAGCATCCACTGTTTCATCGGCTTGCGGATCACCGGGTGGCCGCCGCGCTCCGATTTGCCGTCGACGACTTCGTCGTTCGCCAAGACCGTGCGGAGAGCCGGGCACCAATTCACCGGCGCTTCTTTTTGGTAAGCGAGGCCGCGCTCAAAAAGCTGCGTGAAGATAAACTGAGTCCATTTATAGTAAGACGGATCAGCAGTTGAAATTTCGCGTGACCAATCAAACGAGAACCCGAACGACTTCAATTGCCGACGGAAGTTCTCGATCGCTTTTTGCGTGGTGACCGCCGGGTGAACACCGGTTTGAATCGCGTATTGCTCAGCCGGCAAACCGAAAGCGTCGTAACCCATCGGGTGGAGAACGTTGAAGCCGCGAGCCCGCTTGTAGCGAGACACGACGTCGGTCGGGGTGTACGAAACCATGTGTCCGATGTGCAGTCCTGCTCCAGACGGATACGGAAACATGTCGAGAGCATAATACTTCGGTCGAGTCGCCGATGGCGGACCCGCCTGATAGGCTTTTTGGTTTTCCCAAGTCGATTGCCAGCGGGCATCGATCGCTTTGTGGTCGTAAGACATAAGGCTGAACTCCGAGCGGAAAAAGTCGAATCAGATTAGCAATCTGGACCCCAAGGTGTCATCAAGATGTCACCCGAAGCTCCCGATAATAAAGGGGTAGGGGAGTGCGGAGAATGCACGGCAATGCGGGCTTGAGGCTCGTGAACAAACTTATTTTGGCGGTCGACGACGATCAGGACAACCTGAATCTCTTGGCCGGTCTTCTTCAGCATGAAGGTTACCGCGTTCAAACGGCGATCTCCGGCGAAGAAGCCCTCCAGCGTTTGAAGACGATGACGCCCGATCTCGTTCTCCTCGATATCAACATGCCCGGCATGGGTGGATACGAAACTCTCGCCGAGATTCGCAAGCGCCAACATTACATGAGCGTCATTTTCGTGAGTGCTCGTGCCGAGACCGACGAAATCGTCAAAGGTCTCGATGCCGGTGCCGACGATTATCTTTGTAAGCCCTACGATCCAATCGAGCTCTTAGCGCGTGTCAGAGCGCAGCTCCGGATCCAAGATCTCACCGAGCGTCTCGCCGTCGCCAACGACCGTTTGCAAGAGCTTGTCGACATCGACGATCTCACCGGCCTCTACAATATGCGCTCGATCTACGCGAAACTCGATGCCGAGATCAATCGTGCTCAGCGCTACAGCCGTGCGGTCGGCGTCGTGATGCTCGACATGGATTGCTTTAAATCCGTCAACGATACGCACGACCACCTGTTCGGCTCGTTCGTTTTGGCAGAAGTGGGCGCGATCATCCGCGACACGATTCGCACGACTGATTTTGCCGCCCGCTACGGCGGTGACGAATTCCTCATCGTTCTCTCGGAAACGAGCGTCGGCGGAGCTGCGGGCTTTGCCGAGCGTCTTCGCAAACGTATCGACGAGAAGGTCTTCACGTCGGCGACGAGCAGCATGAAGCTGACGGCGTCTTTGGGCCTTGCCGTCATCGAGCCGAGCGTTCACCAGATGGACGCCCGAAACCTCGTACGTTTCGCCGATAACGCTCTCTACGAAGCGAAGCGCTCAGGAAAGAACTGCGTTCGCCGCTTCGATCCAACCGCTCTCGTTCTTAAGAAATCGTCTTAAGCTTCACTGTTGTGACCTCGCGTTTTTACGTTTAGTGTCGAGTCGTGAACGCGGCCGATCCAAACTTACCTAGAGCCCCTGAAAACGAAGCGCAACTTGCGCTGGCTTCGCGTGTGTCCCTCGCGGTCAGCCTCGTTTTGCTGGCGATCAAATTCATTGGCTACAAGCTCACGCACTCGCAGGCGGTCTTCTCCGACGCGATGGAATCAATCGTGAACGTGGTGGCGGCCGGAGTTGCGATCTTCGTCGTTTGGTACTCCCGTAAACCCGCTGACCAAGATCACCCTTACGGCCACGGCAAGGCCGAGTTCTTCTCGGCCGCATTTGAAGGTGGCCTCATCGCGTTCGCTTCGATAATGATCGCGGTTGAGGCCGTGAAGGCCTTGATCCGCGGTCACGAAGTTCAACAACTGGGCGTCGGCGTCGCGGTCACGCTCGGGACCGGCATCGGCAATGCACTTCTCGGTTACTACCTGCTCCGCATGGGCCGAAAGGCGCAGTCCGCGACCATTCAAGCGAGTGGCCATCACGTGTTGACCGATTTTTGGTCGAGCGCGGGCGTCGCTCTCGGTCTTCTCTTAGTGACGGTTACGGGTCTTCAATGGTTAGACCCGGTCGTGGCCTTGATCATGTCAGGTTACCTCGCGAAGACCGGCTTCAAGCTCGTCACCCAATCGGCGAACGCTCTCCTTGATCGTGAAGACCGAGAGATTCTTGAAAATCTTCTCACGATCGTCGGTCGTCAACGCCCGAGCGGAATCATCCAGCTTCACCACGTGAGGGTGATGCGCTCCGGGCATTACCACCACATCGACGCTCACGCGGTCGTTCCGGAATATTGGGATGTCGCCGAAGCTCACGATAAAACTGACGCGTTCGAAAGCGAACTCATGCGCGATTATCCGTACCCGGGTGAGCTGCATTTGCACGTCGATCCCTGCCGCCGGGCCTACTGCCGAAACTGCGACGTGGCTGAGTGCCCAATTCGCAAGCACCCGTTTGAGCATCTTCGCGCTCTGTCGCTCGAGGAATTGACCTCTCCCGAGGAGCCAAAACAGTTTCGCGCGCGTTAAAAAGTGGCGTTTCTCCTCAAAATTCTTTTAGCCAGATGCAGAATAATGACGTATGAAGGTTTTAAACACGCGGTTCCACCGCAGAATTCACTTAATGAAGGAGTCGGACATGTTCCGCGTATCATTCGTTCTTATCGCTCTCGCATCAGCTCTCGCTCTCAACGGTTGCTCACAGTGCTCGAAACAAGAAGGCGCTGAAACAACTACGACAACAACAACAACTGAAGCAGTTCCTGCGGCAACTCCTGCTGAAGCAATGCCAGCAGCGACTCCTGCTGATGCAACTGCACCGGCTGCAACTCCTGCTGAAACAATGCCTGCAGCGACTGCAACTCCTGCGATGTAATTTTAGACTTCACGTCTAAAAGCAAAAAGGCGACCTTCGCGGGTCGCCTTTTTTATTTCTATTCGGTGTCTCGAGCTTACATCTTCTCGATAATCAAACCGCAAGCGATGCGGTCGCCTGAATTGCCTGATGGCTGAGTTTTGTAATCGTCACGGCCGCCGTGAACGATCACCGACTTTCCGCCGAAAACTCCCACGTCTGGACCTTGCGAGACTTTCACATCAAGCTTTGCGTAGCCTTTTGCATCGGTGTGCAAGTTGCCGAGATCGCCCGCATGACGATTCTTCGTGTGGTCGCCGCCGTGTTTTGTTTTCCATGGGTTGAAGTGACCGCCGGCGGCTTTGAAACCTTCTCCGTCGCAGCTTCCGTTTTCGTGAATATGAATGCCGAGATCTTTATTCGCCGGAAGGCCTGTGAACTCCGCGATGATGTGAAGCTCTTTGCCTTCGTTCGTGATGACCATCGCGCCGTGGGCGCCGTTTGGTCCGTTGATCTCAGATGTCGCTGGATTCGGCGCGCGAGGAATCGGTGGTTCACCAACGCTCGGCGGAAGAGCATCGGCGCGAACCGGTTGCGGTGGCTTCGGTTCTTTGTGTGCGCAAGCTGCGAGCGAGAGAGCGGCAAGAGCGATAACTGCAAACTTCATTGACTGAACTCCTGGGTGCGCCTTTTGAGGGGCGGCTGGTTTGGTGGCTTAGTTGGCTTCGACGTTGAGCATCTTTTCGACTTCTTCAACGTGCTCGGTTTCGGTGCGAATCATTTCGCGACAAAGTTCTTCAAGAGCGATGTTGCCTTCGGTGAGTTGCAACACTTCCATGTAGAGCTCGATCGCCTTCTTTTCGAACTGCAGAGACTCTTTCAGAATCTCGATCGCTCGGTGAGTTTTCGTTTCTGGAACCGGTGACGCTTTCAAACTTGGATGACCGCCGAGCGCCGTGATTTTTTCTCCAATCGTCGATGCGTGTTGGTACGCTTCGTTCGCTTGTTCGTGAAACCACTTTACGATCGGGATCCGGTTCGGGCCCGTCACCATGAGAGCGTAGTGCAAATAGCGAACGACGCCTGAGATTTCCATTTCAAGAATCGCATTCAATTTGTCCACAATCTGCTGGTTGTTCTTCACTGTTGTCATGGATGGCTCCTTCGTTGTTCGTGTTAGTGGCCGCCGGCCGCACCTTCGCCGCGAGCATCGGCTGCCGCCGAGAGCATTCCGTCCGAAGATCGGCGGATCGCATAAACTTTTGCGGTCGACGAAAAGTCGACGCTGTGACCTTTTGCCTTCAAACCTTCGATCGACTCGGGCGGAAGTTTATTGGCGTCGGTTTTCACTTGATCGGGCAAGAACTGATGGTGCACTCGCGGAGACTGGATCGCGACGTCGACATCGAGGTTGCGCGCGAGACTCCGGTAGATGACTTGAAAGACGGCGGAAATAATTCTCGGCCCACCGGGCGATCCCAGGCTCAAAACAGTTTGGCCGTCTTTTTCGACGATCGTGGGGCTCATCGAACTGAGCGGGCGCGCTCCGGCTCTGACGGCATTCGCTTCACCCTGGATAAGTCCGAACATATTGGGTTTGCCAGGGTGGGTCGTGAAATCATCCATCTCGTTGTTGAGTGCGATTCCTGACTTCGTGACGAGGCCGCTGCCGTAATCGCCATTGAGCGTGACGGTCATCGCGATCGTATTGCCTTGTGAGTCCATGACCGACATGTGTGTCGTCTCGGCTTTTTCTTTGGCCGCGTTCTCGATCGTCTGCTTTTCTTCTGCCGTGAGAAGGCTTGCGGATTTGATCGCCTTGTCGGGCTTAATCATGCTGGCAAGCTTATCGAGAGCCTCGTCTTTCAAAAGATCGTCCGTCGGATTTTTCGCAAAGTCCGGGTCACCCAGCTGAGAGCGATTTCGGTAGCTCAACTTTTCGATTTCAATGAGGCCGTGGAATTCGTCGACGCTGAGAGGTTGGGTTTTCTCGACGAGCTTGGTCTTTTCGACGAGCTTGAGCGCTTGCGCGATCACGACGCCGCCGCTCGAGGGCGGTGGCATCAACGACACGTCATAGCCCATGAACTTGGTCATCATGGGCTTCAGCCAACGCACTTTGTAGTTCTTCAGATCGTCAGTTGTGAAGGCGCCACCGGTTTGATTGACGACATCGACGATCTCTCTCGCGTTCGCACCTTCGTAGAACGCTTTCGCGCCCTCTTTTTGGTAGCGCTTCAAGAACTTCGCAAGCTGCGGTTGTTTCAGCGTATCGCCCGGCTTGAGATTTTGATTTTTCGGAAAAAAAATTTCTTGGCCGTCTTTTGTGAATCGGTCGTGATTGCGCGTGGTGAGTTTGACCCATTCTCCGCTGACTTCGAAACCTTTTTCGGCGAGTAAGCGGGCGGGTTCAACGACTTGGGCCCACTTGAGTTTGCCGTACTTTTTGTGGAGTTCGTAGAGTCCTGATGGAACGCCCGGAACACCGACCGCAAGTCCTCCCGTGAGGGACGCTTTTGCGTCTTTGTCTTTGTACGTGTCGGGGTTTGCTGATTTCGGCGCCATCTCCCGGAAATCAAGTGCGGTCTTCTCGCCATTGATTTTCACAAGGGCGAATCCGCCTCCGCCCAAAGCCCCGTAATAAGGGTGGGTGACGGCGAGCTCGAGGGCTCCGGCCACGAGGGCGTCGACGACGTTTCCGCCTTTTGCATCGATGTCTTTCACGATCTGGACGGAATAGGGTGACGGGCCGGTAACCATCATCCGGTGGCCCTCGG
>CAJYIL010000550.1 GCA_913774795.1 Pseudobdellovibrionaceae bacterium | reverse complement strand
CACCGGATTATTCCTTAATCAAGCGGCCGATGGCCGTTTGACCAATTACAATTGGGCCGGAGACCTCTCCGTGATCTTCATTTTGATGAGCGTCGTCATCGCGAACCGAATTCGCAGTAGCAGTTCGACCGTCTCAAACTGATACGCGCCGCTGGCGAACATCTCGACACCTGTGTGACAGAACGCGAACGCTGGCCCTAGCGTGGAGCGCGGCCTCGTTTAAGATGGCGGTTTCGCTGAAATTCCCGTGGCACGGCCCGTGTATTTACGATTCACATGACATTCGCCACCCTTCGCAAATTCAGCCTCAAAACCGCGCGCCAGACGATGCATCTTGCGCTGATTTGCGTTCTCGTGGGCTACTCCCCGATGGCGACGTCAGCCGAAATCACTCTCGGGACGAACATGAAAGTTCGCATCGGCGGAGATGAAGGTCTCGCGGTCGCGGGTGTTTTACGTAAAGGCTCGGTCGTCGAAATCCCCGATCGTTATATCAAACGCGATCGCAAAGGCCGCATCGACGCCGACGCTTCATTCACGTATTGGCTTCAAGAAGCACGTTACTCAAATTCGCAAATTTCAAAACGTGTTCGCGACGGTCGCGAAGACTTCTTCTTTCCGATTCGTATCAAGTCAGTCGCGGGCCAACCGAAGTCTCGGTTGAAAGGTCGTACTCTCTTCATGGCTCTTCGAGTTCTCGAACGTTCCAGCGGTGGTCTCCGCGTAAAAGAAGACTCGCGCGCCTACAACCCGTCGCCAGCGCTTCAGCCGGTTCGCGGTCTACCTCGCGTGGCTCCGGTGGCGAGACCGTTGCGTCCCGCTCAGGCAGCCGAGACGTCAGCGCCAGCTGCACGCACCCAAGAGGCGGAAGTATCGACGCAAGATGAGCCGCCGACCTATGTTCCGCCAACCTCAGATGATGATGATCAAGATCAAGCGCCGCAAGCGCCGACCGAAGCAACTGACTCTTCACAGGATTGTGCTGAATGTAATTTACCGCAGAATCCGGTCGACGACATCGCTCGCACCGCGCGCGAGCAAGCCGATGCAGCCGATCAAGCCGCGAGCCGTGGTCTGCCAGGTTTGTCTCCGCAATTCCCATCGACTTGCCGTGACGGCCGCTTTATCAACAGCGATGGCTCTTATGGACCGCTCGGTGCTGAGATCTTGAAACAGCTCCGTCGTAATCCCGACGCATTCTTGAGCGACCGTGCGGCGGGACGCGCTTGCCCAAACTTCAAGAACTGGAAGAACGCCGACGGCTCACCGGATGAATCTCGCCGCCTTCACTTCTTCGTGTACCTGATGACAGCCGTCTTCGCGAAGGAATCGACGTGCCGAGTGGCTCCGGCGATTCACCGCGGTCCTGATGGCATGCTCTGCGGTCTCGGACAGATGCCGTGCGATCAAGACCGCAACGCCGACGACAGCCGCTACATGCGCCT
>CAJYIL010000549.1 GCA_913774795.1 Pseudobdellovibrionaceae bacterium | reverse complement strand
TCAAGCCGTTCAATCAGGGCTTCGTGATCTGGCAAACGAGACTCGAGAGCCTGTCTTCGGTTGCTTGCGCGCTGAAACTCTTCACGTAACTCGAATTGTTTGCGTGCTGATTGAAGGGCCTGGGACGCTTCGGAGTGACGCCGCTCGAGATCCGTAACGCCGGTCGCCGATGACGAAAGTTCGTTGGACAATGCCTCGATGCGCGCCTGAAGTTCAATTGATGAGGCCACGTCGAGTGTTGCAAGGAGCGCATCTCGCTCGGTGCGAGCGGTTTCGTACTCGCTTCGCACGCGCCTTGCGCGGGCCTCGAGCTCCTCACCGATTTCTCGAAAACGGGCCGTTTTGAAGAGTCGTTCGAGTAGGTCTTCGCGATCGTCCGAGCCCGCAGCGAGAAACTTTCTGAACTGACCTTGCGGAAGAACGACGACTTGTCGAAATTGCTCTTCGGTCATGCCTAAGAGATTGACGACGGCTTCATCCGTTTTTTTTGCGCCGGCTGCAATCAAATCCCAGTCGCTGCCGTTCCATTTCGAGAGTCGTGCATCGGTTCTCGATGTCGTGAGACCTCGCTTTTTTTCAATGATCTGATTCGGTTGGCGCCAGACAAGGTAGCGATCTTCGCCGAGAAAAAACTCAAGCGAGACCTCGGTGGGGAGGTCGGCCGCGGCGAAATCTGAGCGAAGGCCGTCCGCGCTTCGCTCGCTACCGCTCGCGGTTCCGAAGAGAGCGAACGAAAGACCATCGAGAAGCGACGTCTTACCCGCGCCCGTTTGTCCGTGAATCAAAAAGAGGCCGCTGCCGCCCAGATGCGAGAAATCGACCTCGGCCGTTTTGGCGTAAGGTCCGAAAGCCTGCATTTTTAAAAGAAGCGGCTTCACGGCGACCGCTCCATCGCGCCCAACGCCTCGATCAAGGCGACGCGCTCATCGTCGGAGAGCGGTGTGCCCGTGGTCTCGCTAAAGAACTCCGCGAACAATTCAAGATCAGAGAGCGATTCGCGTTCGCGCGCTTTTGCAAGAGAAGGAAGTTCGGTGGGTAAGTAGCCTCCTGCGCGCGAGACGTGAAGCACGTTCGGATAAATCGAGCGCAATTTAGCAAGCGCATCGAGGACGGGCCCCGAATCGGTCAGGCCGACGATGATGAGCGAATCGTCAGGCTCTCGCGAGCTCAGCTCCGCCAATGTTCCTTCGATATACCGAAGAGGGCGACGAACGGGCAGAGTGTGGTGTTCGAACTGCAAGCTTCCATCGGGCGCAATTGCGACTTCGGTCACCGACTTGGTGTGATCCGCTTCTGACTTTGAATAAGAGAGGAGTGATCCCGAATATCTCACCGATTCTGCTCCGGCCGATTGCGGCTTATGGAGATGACCGAGTGCCGTGTAAGAGAACCCACCGAAGGCATCGGCGCCGACGACCGATGACCCACCGACAAAAAGATCGCGCTCGGAGTCCGATGATTCTCCGCCCACGACAAAAGCATGCGCGAGCAAAACCGACGGCTCGTTCTGCGGAATCGTTTCGCGCATTCTTTCTACGAGCGCTCGCGTGACTTCGTCGGGAGTTTTCAATTCAGGGCGATCTAAGAAGCGTGCGATCAAGACAGGATCAAGAAAAGGAATGCCGTAGATCGAAACCGGGTGACCCTTCGATGATGTCAAGCGAACGGGCTTTAGCGCATCTTCGATTCGCGAATAGATGGTGAGTCCTGACGACCTCAAGAGGCCTGAACCAAAACCGACACGCTCATTACTGTCATGATTTCCCGGTATGACAAAGACAGGCAGTCTGCGTCTGAGCACGGCCTCGGAGCAAAACCAATCGAAGAGCTGAACTGCGGCTTCAGGAGGGAGGGCACGGTCGAAAATATCGCCGGCGATGATGAGCCCATCGGGTCGTTTTTCGTCAATCAATTCAAGCAGTCGCACGAGTGCGAACTCTTGCTCTTCAAGCAAGCTCTTGCCGTAGAGCAGCCGACCTAAGTGCCAATCCGAAGTGTGGAAGAGTTTGATCACGTGGCCAAGAGTTTAAGCAGACTTTTCGAGCTAGGTAAACCACCGCGTGCGGGGGCGAAAAGTGTCTTCGACGTGCAATTGTGACAAAATTCATGACAGAATGAGTTGAGCCTTGTGAGGCTCTTGGGGCAGGCGTATTGTGACGCCTTCAACAAAGGATCGCCTGTGCAGAAAACCTCTTTTGAAACCAAAGCGCTCACGGACGCCCCCGCGCCTGCGATGAACGCGAGTCCTTCTCAATCTGATGGCTCTTCGTCAGGTCCGACGAAAGCCGATCGCCAAGAACGCTCGGGTTTGAGTGAATCTCGCCGTCGTGAACTCGCTGATTTTCTCAGAACTCGTCGCGAAAAATTGAAACCTGAACAGCTGGGCATCACGCAAGTCTCTCGCCGTCGTACCCCGGGTCTTCGTCGTGAAGAAGTCGCCGAGATCGCCGGCGTCGGCACAACTTGGTACACCTGGCTCGAGCAAGCTCGTGACATTCAGCCGTCGGCCGACGTGCTGAAGCGTCTTGCTCAAGCACTGATGATGAACCCCGCTGAGACTCGTCACTTATTCACTCTTGCGGGTCGTGCCGCGCCCGTCGAAGTCGAAGAGATGCGTGAAGTTCCATCGGAGAACTTGCTTCGTATTCTGAACGCCTTCCCTCTACCGGGTCTTCTGTTGGGATCGCGCTGGGATGTGATCGCGATCAACCCCGAAGCTCAAAAGACCTTCAAGGCTTTACCGTCTCTTGTCGATGCTCGTGGCAATTGGTTGCACTTTTACTTCACGCAGATGGATCGCAAAGCTGTTTTGAATTGGGAGACTCTCGCGAAAAAGATGATCTCCGATTTCCGTCTGAGCGTATCGGATTCTCTCGATCAACCTTGGGTCGCTGAGATCGTCGAAGAGTTGCGCGCAAAATCGCCTGAGTTCGCGTCTTACTGGCGCGAGCACGACGTGACCGACGCGGCCGCGACTTTGGTCGAGGTGCAAACGGAGTCTGGTGTGATCAAGTATGAGCGCGCCATGCTTCGCGCCGCCGAGGATCCTCGTTTGAAGCTTGTCTTGTATACGATCGCAACGAACGCTTAAGTTGCTCCCTCTCTCGTAATTGGTAGAATCCCAGTCATGCCGAATGACTGGGATTTTTTTTTGGTTCCTTACTCCGGAGACTCGCGCGGCCTTCGAATCGGGCTCCATGCTGAGCGCTCGGGCGACGACGTTCGTTTTCAGTTTCAGGTCGTGGGCGCGGGCGTCAAGCACGCTCCGTACGGAGTTGGCGGGCGTCGAGACGAACTCTGGAAAACGACATGCTTCGAGCTCTTTCTCGCGCATCCCGATCAAAGGGGCTATTTCGAAGTGAACCTCGCGACGTCTGGCGATTGGAACGTCTATGCCTTCGACGGATATCGCGAGGGAATGCGTCGGGCTGAGGGCGTCGCTCGCTCTCCTCTTCAGGACGTGCGATCGTCAGGAGATCGAATCGAGTTGAGAGGGCGTCTTCAGCTCAAAGATTTCCCGTTGGTTGGTCCCGTTGTTTTGGGTGTCACCGCCGTGGTGGAATACGAGGACGGCACAAAGGATTACTGGGCGCTGGCACATAAGGCCGAGAAGCCCGATTTCCACGTGCGCGAAAGTTTCACCGCAAGGATTTAAACATGTTTCGTTTGGGTATCGATCAGCTCTTAAAAAACTCATCTCTCATGTCGCGCTTAAAAGGCAAACGCGTCGCCCTCCTCGCTCATCCGGCCTCCATGACGGGTGACTTTGTTCCTTCGATCGACGCTCTTCATGCGGCCGGAGTCAAAATCGTCTCGGCCTTCGGGCCTCAGCACGGCATGCGCGGCGAAAAGCAAGACAACATGCAAGAGACCGAGGACTATCAGGATCCGGTTTATAAAATACCGGTGTTCTCGCTTTACGGAGAAGTTCGTCGTCCTTCTAAACACATGATGGACACGTTCGACATTCTTCTCGTCGATATTCAAGATGTCGGGACGCGCATCTACACGTTTTTGACGACGCTTCTCTACGTCATGGACGAGGCAGCGAAAACCGGTAAAGAAGTTTGGGTCCTCGATCGCCCAAATCCGGCGGGGCGTCCTGTCGAAGGTTCGACATTAAAGCCCGGCTGGATTTCGTTTGTTGGTGCCGCAGAAGGATTGCCGATGCGCCATGGATTGACGCTCGGAGAAGCCGGCTTGTGGTTTAACAAAATTCTCAACGTGGGCTGCCAATACGAAGTCGTCAAGATGGAAGGTTACGATCCTTCGAGTGCGCCGGGGTACGGATGGCCACTTGGCGAAATCTCTTGGGTCAACCCCTCGC
>CAJYIL010000548.1 GCA_913774795.1 Pseudobdellovibrionaceae bacterium | reverse complement strand
ATGACCAAGCCGAACTCGCGAACATGGTACGGGCGAATGCGTGAGATTTCTCCGCTCGAGCTTTCTCTCGAGATCGAACGCGCCGACACCCATCCTCGATTGAGCATCGCCGTGCCGCGCGTGTGGTACCGAGTCCGCGACTGATCTTTTGAGTGTGCGGAGAACTTCGCAATTGAGCCTCCGCGAATCCACAAACGAATCCACATCGAACTCTGTCAAACGACTAAATTTCGAGTCAAAAAAAGAATGTCTTTTGTCGATTGTTTTCGTGCCCAAAGAAACGGCGTTTCGTTTTTTTCGTTGCCCGAATTGTCAGGGCCTCGTTAGCTTCTCGCCCCTATGGCAATGGGCACTTCGGTTCCACCCCGCGCGTACACGCGGGAAACCCTCACGACTGCGTTCAACTGGCTGCAATCACAGCCGGATTCAGTGCGCTCGAAGGCCACAACTCCCGACGCTTTGGTCGGTCTCTACATGCAAGCTCAGCGCGGCGGTGCGTACGCAACCGGCTTTGATGCCGAAGCTCCGCAGAGCTCACAAGCCTTCATGTCAGATCTTAAAAATCTCGCTGAAGGTCTCAAGGAGTTCGACGATTCGAAGCTTCAGCGAGCGGTTCCCCCACCGGCCTCATCGCGCGCTCAGCTTGGTCAGTCCTCGACATATCCACAGCAAGCTGAGCTTCGCCCGCAAGCACCTCGCGTAGAGACCCCGATTCCCCGCCAGGAAGCACCTCGCACGGAATCAGTCACGCCCGCGGCAGCTCCGCGCCTGACTCCACCACCCGTGACGGCCCCTTTTGTCGCCGCACCAGCTGCAGTCGGCGCGTCATCGCTCGTGGATGGCCTCAATGAACGTTCGCTGCAGATGCTCCACGAGGTCCAGATGGCCCTCAATCTGACGAGCGAGAGCGAAGCTTTGAATATGATGATCGCGTTGGCGCACAAGAGCCTCAAGTCCCTCTTGGCCTAAGCGCGGCGGAGAAGTATGCTTTTCCCCTATGGCAAAGCCCGCTTTCTCTCCCGTAAAACCTGACGTCCAAATCGCGAAACAAGAAGAGTCGACTCTCGAATTCTGGGACAAACAGCAGATTTTCAAGAAGTCCATGGATTCCACGAAGAAGACTTACAGCTTCTACGACGGCCCTCCTTTTGCGACTGGCCTCCCTCACTACGGCCACTTGCTCGCAGGCGTTTTGAAAGACGTCGTGCCTCGCTACTGGACGATGAAGGGCTACAACGTGCCCCGCCGTTTCGGTTGGGATTGTCACGGTCTCCCGGTCGAGTACGAGATCAACAAAGCGCACAACATTCACTCGCGCAAAGATGTGCTCGCGTTGGGCGTCGACAAGTACAACAACCTTTGTCGCTCGGTGGTTCAGAAGTATTCGACGGAGTGGAAGACGTCGGTTCGCCGCGTGGGCCGATGGGTCGACATGGAGAAGCCTTACTTCACGATGGACCTCGAGTTCATGCAGTCGGTTTGGTGGGTTTTCAAACAGCTCTTCGATCAAGGTTTGATCTACGAAGGTTACAAAGTCGTTCCGTACTCAGTCGGCATCTCGACTTCGCTTTCAAACTTCGAAGCGAACTTGAATTACAAGATCGTGCAAGATCCGGCCGTGACGGTGACGTTCCCGCTGCGCTCGGGTCCTTGGAGCGGAGCTTCGGTTCTTGCCTGGACGACCACACCTTGGACATTGCCATCGAACCTGGCGCTCGCCGTTGGTGAGTCGATCGATTACGTCGTCGTCGAAGTTGAGGGTAAGCGCTTCATCACCGCTGAAGCGCGAGCTACGGCTTACTGGAAAGAACCGAGCATCGTCTCGCGCATCAAAGGTGCAGATTTGGTCGGTTCTCAGTACGACGAGCTGTTCCCGTTCTTCTCGGGCCTTCGCGCGAAAACCGCTTTCAGAATCATTCACTCCGATCACGTCACAACTGAATCTGGTACCGGTGTTGTTCACATGGCACCTGCGTTCGGTGAGGAAGACTATGTGGCGTGCGCGAAGAACGGCATACCGCTCGTGAATCCGGTCGATGACGACGGCATGTTCACCGCGGAAGTTCCGCCGTACGCGGGCAAGCGCGTGAAGGAAGCCGACAAAGACATCATCGCCGATTTGAAAAAGAGTGGTCGCTTGTTCAAGCAAGAGACGATCGATCACAGCTACCCATTCTGTTATCGCTCCGATACTCCGCTGATCTACCGCGCGATCTCGTCGTGGTTTGTCGCGGTCGAAAAAGTGAAAGAGCGTTTGGTTAAGAATAACAAAGACACGAACTGGGTTCCCGATCACTTGCGTGACGGGCGTTTCGGCAACTGGCTCGAAAACGCGCGTGACTGGTCGATCTCGCGAAATCGTTTCTGGGGAACGCCGCTTCCGATCTGGAGAAACAAAGAAGGCGAAGTGATGTGTATCGGTTCGGCCGAAGAACTCACGCGCCTGAGCGGAGTCGCGGTCAGCGACTTGCACATCGAGTTCGTCGATAAGATCGAGATCCCGTCTCCGACCGGCAAGTCGCCGTTGAAGCGGATCGACGGTGTTCTTGACTGCTGGTTTGAATCGGGCTCGATGCCGTACGCGCAGTATGGTTATCCGGTGACTAATAAGGAAGCCTTCTCGAAAGCGTTTCCTGCGGACTTCATCGCTGAGGGTCTCGATCAAACGCGCGGATGGTTCTACACGCTTTCGGTCATCGGGACGATCTTGTTCGATAAAGCGCCGTTTAAAAACGTCATCGTCAACGGTCTCGTCTTGGCCGAAGACGGTCGCAAAATGTCGAAGTCTTTGAAGAACTATCCTGATCCGATGAAAGTTCTCGAAGAGCACGGCGCCGATGCTCTTCGCTTGTACTTGATCGACTCACCGGTCGTGAAAGCGCAAGAGATCAAGTTCGCGGAGAAGGGCGTCTACGACGTTGTCCGTAAGATCTTGTTGAGATGGTGGAACTCCTACTCGTTCTTCGTGAACTACGCGAACATCGACGGCTTTACGCCGCGTGGTGATGCGAAGAACTCGCCAAACATTCTCGATCAATGGGTTCTCTCGCGTTTGAACGGTCTCATCGAGAACACGCGTCGCGAGATGGATGCTTACCGTTTGTATAACGTTGTTCCGGGCCTCTTGCAGTTCATCGAAGATCTGACGAACACGTATATCCGTTTCAACCGCTCGCACTTCTGGGAGCAGGGAACGCTCGACAAGAATGAGAACAAGCGCTTCGCGTACGAGACATTGTTCGAAGTGTTGACGACATTATCTCGCTTGATGGCGCCGTTTGCTCCGTTCATGTCGGAGACGACTTACAGAAATCTGGCGCAGGTGTTGCCGGGCGCGAAAGAATCGGTTCACCTCGAGTCGTTCCCGGAAGCCGATCTTTCTCTCTTGCGTCCTGAACTCGAAGAAGCCGTCATGGCGATGGATGCTCTCGTGACGCTCGGTCGTAACCACCGTGAGAAGATCGGCGTGAAAGCGAAGATCCCTCTCCGCACGATGAAGATCATCCACCGCAACCCGCGCGTTCTCGAAACGTTGAAGAAGTTCGAGCCGTACTTCGTCGATGAGTTGAACTTCCAATCGGTCGCTTATGATCCGGCCGAGGATAACTACGTCGCGGTTTCGGCGAAGGCGAACTTCCCGGTTCTCGGAAAACGTTTAGGGCCAAAGATGAAAGCGGTTGGCGGCGCGATTGCGCAGCTTCGCCTCGAAGACATCTTGCGACTTGAGCGCGGAGAAACATTGGACGTCGCTGGTGAGCCGATCACCCTGGCCGATGTCGAAATCCGCCGCGCGGCTCGCGAGGGCTCCGAGAACCTTGCCGTTCACCATATCGTTTCGATTGAGGTTGATCCGACGGTCACCGCTGAGCAAGAGCAAGAGGGCCTCGCGCGCGAAGTGATGCGCAAGGTTCAAATGGCGCGCAAAGCCGCCGACTTCCAGATGGATGATCGCATCTCACTTGAGATCGCGTGCGGCACCGAGATTCGCGCCGCGATCGAGTGCCACAAGGACATGCTGCTGGCAGAGACACTCACGGCCGAATTCCGCTTGCTCGACGAAGTCTCCACTCCGGCCGGCTTCTACGTCGACACCTCCGACATCGACGGCCAAAGCGTAAAGGTCGGCGTGACCGTCCTCCGGTAGTACCACCTTCCCAGGCGAAACGCGGAGCATTACAGTAGGGAAGGTGGTACTACCGGAGGACGGTCACGCCGACCTTTACGCTTTGGCCGTCGATGTCGGAGGTGTCGACGTAGAAGCCGGCCGGAGTGGAGACTTCGTCGAGCAAGCGGAAT
>CAJYIL010000547.1 GCA_913774795.1 Pseudobdellovibrionaceae bacterium | reverse complement strand
CTTTGTAGAGTGAACCGAAAGGGTTCACTCTACAAAGTCTTTACCACGAAAGGGATTCAACTCTTCGTATGGGTCTACATTCTCCTGTTCATGGCAGGTAACGTTCATCCTTCCGTGTGGACTCTCTACACCGAAACGAAGTTCGGGTGGACGAGCGTTCAGGTCGGAATCTCGCTGGCCGTCGTCGGCCTTGCGATTGCGTTTGTCCAAGGCTATTTGATGCGCATTTTGATACCGCTCTGGGGAGATCCTAAAGCGACGGTCATCGGAACAATTGTCGGTGCGTTTGGTTATGCCGGGATCGCGTTGGCGACATCAACTTGGATGGTTTATGTCATCTTGATCGTCTCGGCGCTCCAGGGAATCTCGAATCCGGCGCTTCAATCGATTGTTTCAGCGAAAGTGCCGCCGAACGAGCAGGGCGAGCTCCAAGGTTCCTTGATGTCGCTCAATTCGCTAACCGCGGTGATCGCACCGATCCTGTATACGTACCTTTTTGCGCATTTCGCGAATCCCGATGCTCCATTCCAGTTTGCGGGAATGCCTTATTTAATTGCGGGCGTCGTCTGTGCGAGCTCGCTTATTTTGCTCGCTCTCTCATTTCCTCGGAAAGCGACCACCACGTAACTTCGTGTTTATTGTGAAACAGGTGTCTCGCGTGTGAGCCGGGAATTTCAAGAAACTCCCGGAGAACTTTGAAATCGGTCTCGCCTTTGAACTTGATCGTGCAAACAAAATTGCGGCAAAGGCCGCTGTCACGCCATTCGTGAACGAGCTGAAGAAGCCGTCGCGGCTCGCAAATGACGTCACTAAAAAGCCAATCGAGTTTTTCGGGCTTCATCTTAAACGCATCGGCACGCCGAAGGGTCACGTTGGGCATCGTTGCCACGTGCGGAGCTAAATCTGCTTTATCGATCGACGTGACCTGAGCTCCGAGATTCGCGAGAACCCATGTCCATCCGCCCGGTGAAGCCCCTAGATCGAGGCACGTTTCTCCCTCGCGCGGGTGAATACCTTCGATCGTGAACCACTCCCAAAGCTTCAGGTACGCACGAGACGGAGCCTCACTTGATTCGTCAAACGTCGGTTCGCCTTGCGGCACCCAGGAAGACGTGTCGCTTGCGGCGATCATCACGCCGGGCTCAACGAGAAGAAATTGTCCGAGGGCCGAGCGGCGAGGGCTTAAGAACGAGAGCTTGGCCGGAGGGGGTTTTCGACCTCCGCGTGTTTGCTCTTCGATTAATGATCCGCGTCGGTGATTTTCAAAAGGTGCAAGAGCCCAAGGGCCGTTACGAAGCGCGCGAAGTTTTTTGGCGCCGTCTCCGATCGACGTGAACTCGAGGCGAACAGGATTGCGCCAGACGGAATGCGCCCACACGAGGTCTTTGGCTGGCTCAAGAGAAAGAATGAGTGATCCATACTCACCTGCGTAGGCAGATCCCAACTCTTGACGGAGGTCGTTCGCAAATTTCTCAGGAGCCCAGTACGCGGATTTCATTTGAGGCAAACAGTAGCAAACGGGCGAATCCCTCTCACTCTTTTTCGAGAGCGGAGGGTTCGGAGGTGGGCTTGAAGGTGGGGCGTCGACGGGTTTGGTGAAGCGGCTTCAAGAGCTATGCTTGAGCGGCTATTCCCTAGACTTACCTCCAGGAGATCATAAGGACCAATCGTATGAAATGACAGTTTCTATAAGTCAAATCTATGGCTGAAAACGCAGAAAACCGGGCTCGGGGCCCGGTTTTCTACGGCGCTTCGCTCGAAAGCGTGTAGCGATTACTTCGCTTTTTTAACTGGATCGAGAGTGCCATTGCCCGATGTTCCGCCTGGAGCACCCATTTGGCCGCCAGCGCCTGTGCCGGCTGTCGAACCCTCTGTCGCGCCTGCAGGAACCGGATTTTTGTGCGTGTCAGATGTCGTAGCACCTGTTGTCGAATCTGAAGTCGTTGTTGTTGTTGAGCTCGACGTGCCTGCCGCTGGTGCAGCTGCGCCCGGAGCAGTCGCCATCGCGCCTGCATCTGGAGCTGGAGTTGCTGTCGCAACGGCTTCAGTTGTCGTTGTTGTAGTTTCAGTCGATGCTGTTTCGTTTTTCGTGCATGCGCCCATTGCGACAACTGCTGTCAAAACGAGAAGTGCGTTTGCGAGTTTCAAGGTCATTCTCCCAGGTAATAGTGGCGGCTAACATTTTTGCCTTGGGACATCTTTAAACCGGACCTTTGTCGAAGGCACGTAAAGTTCACGTGATTCTATCTATAAAACTCACGCGCCATGTCGCTCGTCTATGGTTGGGTTTTGCTGTGAAGTTGGTCGCTGGCCATTGATCGACTCGTAATTGCGAACGACTCTTGAAGGAGATGTTTAAATTTCGACATAACATGGCGAGAGCCGCTCTGGTGGCAGGTTCGGCGGGTGTGACAGCTGGTCTCATGTGGGTCGGCTTGAGACTCGATCGGGCGAGCGAGCAGGTCTTCCAGTCGGCGACGCTGAGCGCGTCGACAGAGTCGCATCAATCGCGTCCGATCCTCCCGAACGGCCCGACTGAAGCCGCAAAAGGCAGCGTCTGCCACGCTCTCGCGCAGTACCCCAAACTTCAAGGCGAACTCAGCTTCCACGCCAACGTCGTTTCGAACATCTGCCAGCCCTTTATCAAATACTCGCGCCCAGAACTCGATCGATGCGGAGATCAGAAATCGGACCCCTATCTTTCGAAATTCACATGGCCATCACGCAATGAAATGGCTCGTCGGGGAAAAGTAAACGTCATCGCTGATGCCTCGTACGCTTCGCGATTGCCGGAGATGCTTAAACGCGCGGAGAGCCTGCGTTCTCGAGCGACCGATCTCTGCTGCGGACCTGACGATCTGAAATGTCGTGACGCCATGGCGGCCGTGAAGTTCGAAGTCTGCAAACCTTCGAACGATCCGAACCAACCAGACCCATGCGTTTTCGGCGGAACGTATCGCATGCCGGGCGCCGGCTACGACTCGATCTTCAGAGCCATCGCGCGCCAACGCGGCGAAGGAGTTGCATCGCAACTCCGCTCGATCGCCTCTGTGAATCTCTTAGGTCGGCCATCGGCCTCGGGCGAGCCGACAGGGGTGGCAAGCGGTTCGATCACTCTCTCATCCTACGTTTCGCTAGAAAATGGCTCGGCTTCAGCGGATCCCGTGATCCTTCACGAACTCGGTCATGCGTGTTCAATGGTGAAGATGCAAACCGCATCCCTCGACATGACCAACTCCCAGCGAGCTTTGCGCGCCACCCAATGGATCGACTCGGCGAAAAAGCGCTGCGACCCGAACTTTAAAATTCCGGCCGCGGTCGATGACTTTTGGCAATCGGTGGGAGAGTCGCGCGAACTGTCGTCTTGTTTAACTGATCTCGCGGTTTCGAATCAGAAAAAACTCATCGATAAACCATGCAACGGATTGTGCCCAGGGCACTATCTCGAGGAATCGGTTGGAATCGCGTTCTCGCTTCTCTTGGGCGATCTCGACGGCTCAGCCTCGGCGGTCTTCCCGAACACGTGCGATCACGTGCGAGACGGGCAGCACCCGATGGTTTCAGATGTCGCTGAATGTTTGATGCAGCACTCGCCGCGCTTTCGCTCGCGCATGGCGAAGGCTTACGGATGCTCGGAACCTGGTTCGCTTGCGGGTGCACCGGCAACAGG
>CAJYIL010000546.1 GCA_913774795.1 Pseudobdellovibrionaceae bacterium | reverse complement strand
GAAAAATCCGGCTCCACCGATTGAGAGTGCGCCTCCGGTCGCGGAGCCCGCGTAGTTGATGTAAACGCCATTGTTGAATTGCGCGCCACCGTTGACAGCCAGAGTCGCCCACGACGGAAAACTCGTTCCTCCCCCGTTTACGACCACTTGGCCATCATTGCGCACAGAGAGTTTAGAGCTTCCGGCGGAGTCCGTGACCTGTAGACCCAGCGCTGTGTTGTCAGATGTTGAGCCTCGTGCCTCCAACCGTGATCCGGGCGATGTCGTGCCGATGCCGACGTTGCCGCCCGTGTAGTTGATCCCAGGGGCTTGCGTCGTCCACGGCGAGGAGACCGCATTTGCCCACGAGAGCGTGCCTGTCCCGTCAGTCGAAAGAACCTGACCAGCAGCGCCAGCGTTCATTGGCCACGTCAAAGTGTAGGAGGCACCGAGAGCGGGCGCGGCCATTCCAACAGAGAAGGCTGAAGGCGAAGCCGCATAGATTTTGAAATCACGCGTCGTCGATACGGCCGAAGTCAACGTTCCGCTCGTTGAGATCGAAACGTTGTTCGCAATTTGGGTCGTTCCGACGGCGCCGCCTGCGATCTTCGTGCTATCGACCGCGTTGTTCTGAATCATCGTGGTCGTGACCGAGTTCGGGCCCGCAACAGCTGGTTGTGAAACCCAAGCGCTCCCGTTCCATCCAAGAACCTGTCCGCTTGTCATTGCCGGCAGAGCCACTCCGCCTAATTGACCCGATTTCGTAAAAGCGCTTGATGTACCATTCACCAATGCCAAGAGTTCTGTGTACTGCGCATTCGAGAGAGGCGCGAGACCCGTGAGAGGGTCACCACTTCCATCGATCACCCGAAGCAAAGAGTCGGCGCTGAATCCGGCGATCTGCTTAGATTCAAAAGCAAATGGAACAAAGTTAATTCTCGAGGCGGGGATAGGTTCCCACGTCGACATCGTCTCGTCTTTAAAGAGGACAACGAGGTTTCGACCGTCGCTCGGATTCGGAGCGTAGGATGTTCCGCTCGTGCACGATGATGCCGGGAAGGTGAATGTGCCGCGATTCGCGAAGATACGATCCAAGTTCCACCCTGTCGTATCCATTCGGGAGCCAGAGCCATCGGCCATCGTGAGAGAAAAAGCGCCGTTTGAGTTGCGCATGTCCAAGGATTGAATTTCTTCGAACATCAAACAGTTGGCGGCGTCTGGAGAGCGAAGTTGCAGGCGGAACTGGACATTCGCCCCGGTGAGCGGCGATCCATCAGGTTTCAAGATGCGACCTTGATAAGTCACGCCCGACGGAGCGGCTGAAGTCGCTGTTGCCGTCAATGTCGATATGATGAAAATGATCGCAATCTGAACCAGAGGCGTAGAGAGCCGCATGCTCTCTTATCGGAATTTGTTAAGGTCCGCTTAAGACAGAACCTGAGGGTTTGCTCAGGAAGATTCAGGAAATGTTGCGAGAGAAATAAAAGGCGTCTCGTTTCGAAACGCCATTTTTGGATCGCGCTTAGTTAAACCGTAATTGTCTCTTTGTAGAGTCCGAAGACGTTACGAAGAGTGTCCGAGATCTCACCGAGCGTCACGCCCGCTTCTACAGCGTCGACCAGCACCGGCATCATGTTCTCGCTCGACGAAGCCGCTTTTGAGACACGCTCAATATGCGACGTGACCTTCGAGGCGTCACGATTCGCCTTGAATTTCTTTAAGCGCGCGATCTGTTCTTGAGCGACCTTTTCGGTGATCTTCAAAACTTCGGTCGCTTCACCAGATTTCTGAACAAATTCGTTTACGCCAACGACGATCTCTTCTTTTGATTCGACGGCACGCTGGAAGTTGTAAGCGGCGGTTTGAATCTCGCGTTGAATCCAGCCTGACTCGATAAGATCGGAAGAGCGTCGTGTAGGGAAAGAG
>CAJYIL010000545.1 GCA_913774795.1 Pseudobdellovibrionaceae bacterium | reverse complement strand
CTCGTGAAGTTTGACGACATGAAACATTCGGCGCGATGTCATCCGAAGTCACTCACCCTCATAGCGAGGCCAGGCGTATGAAGCCCATCATGGAGATGATCGAGAAGCGAATTGCAAATGAGACGAGCCTTGAGGAGCCGACCGATCTCGAGTTCGTGTCATATCTCACGCTCCTCAAAGCCCTCCGCGAGTGCGTTCAGGCGCTGGAGATTGTCGCAGGAAAACACGGCGGATTCATCGCGGGTGAATATCAGCGCGAACCGTACAAAGACATGACAGAGATGCAAATCGCTCAGGTAGCTATTCAAACCGCAACCGCTCTGCTGGAGGCAAACCATGGCTGAGAAGACGAGAGAAGAAATGGAAAACGAGTATGCGAACTCGAGACGTGGCTTTTATATACCGGACGAGGGCGGAATTTGGTCCGCACATCGCGATGGCTTCCGCGCCGGCTACGACGCGAGAGGTGAGCAAGTCGCAAAGCTGACGGAAGAGGAATCTGATCGAGTGAACGAGATAACTAACGCGGGTTACTGGTCTGATTCGACGATGCGAAACAGAGCGTTCGATTTGCTTGAGATTATCCGACGCCTCACAAGCCAAGGAGCGAAGTCATGACGAGAGAGTACCCGCTTGAACTGGAAAACGTCGGCGGCGACGTTTACATGCTGATGTCTTGGGGGCATCACGACTTCGATACATTCATGAAGGCCGTCAAAGAGGCCTATCCAACCTGGCCGATGGGTGCGCCGACTCACGAATACTTCGTGAAGCATCCAAAGAAAGGATGCAAGTGGGCGGCTGCTCCCTGTGATCGGGAGCATCGTCGCGCCATTCCTGCGACTGTCACATATGAGGACTACAGCGTTCTCGAAGGAGCGCCGAAATGAAAATGGTTAAGAGAGACTGGTGGATTCAGGTAGCATCCTTCACCCCTAAAGACGGCGACTCGGAAAAATATATTTACACTCTTTGTAAGGACAAAGCTGAGGCTGAGAGCTGCGTTGATAAGTTTCATATTGATCTTTTTCCTGTGCAAGACGTTCGCTCACTCGAAGCCGAGAACGCACGCTTGAGAGAGGCGCTTGAGTCATCAAACGAAACGCTTGCGTACCTGATCAATGAGGAGTCGCTCTCAGATGGCTCGGTCCGCTTGGCTAACCAGCAAAAGGACGCAAACTTTGTAGCCCTCGAAGCGGCGAAAGGCTCAGCCGATGTCTGATGCGAAGAAAGTCGTTTGGATCGTTCTTGAGAGCGACTCCTGGCAACCAAGCCCAGGTTGGCCTATCGCTGCATCTTCGTTCGAATAAACAGCGATAGGC
>CAJYIL010000544.1 GCA_913774795.1 Pseudobdellovibrionaceae bacterium | reverse complement strand
ACTCATGACCGAACTCTAATCTCAACCCACCTGGAGAGGTAGCGTTAAGATTGGCATTCGCCGCACTCCCGTCATAACATTCGTCTCGATGCAGTTTCTAAAAGACGTGCGAGCTCTCACGAAGCTTCCTAAAGAAAACCGATTCTCAGCTTTAAGTCTTTACGAGTACCCGTTCGATCACGAGCTCCTGACGTTGAGCCGTCTTTACCGCGAAAGTCGCAAGCATTACATCGAGCTCGGGGGCCGGTTTCACCCTCGTATTGCTTCGACGATGCGGTCGCTGAGCGCGAGCGACTTGTTCGCTGATGAGATCGACTACACTCCCGCCGCAACCGAGATCGAATGGTTCGCGGCGAACGAAGCCGACGTGTATGACCCGAAAGATGAGATCTTCGCGCTCGAGCGATTTAATACGATCTCGGTTTTCCACGAACAAAATCATCGAACCCTCTGGCGTCTTCTTCCTCCAGCACCGAAAGACCGTGAAAGCTTAAGACGTTATTTGAATTTGGCGGAGAGTCTCATCGTCATGCTCGATCTTGCTCTCGCCGATGAGATTGGCCCGAAGCTCTCGCCGACTTTTGAGCGGATGAAAGTGATTTACCGCACCGGTTCGGCCTCGAAGAAAGCGCGAGCCCATTACCGCGATTATCTTTTGGCCGCGATGTGCGCGACTTACTTCATTCTCGAATTGATGAACCCGGAAGACATCTTGAAAGCCGTCAATTATGTGCGGCCGCATTCAGTGAATCGCGAAGCCGTCAAACGCGCGCTCGATATCAATGAACTCTTCACGAGAATTACGAATCCGGAGTGGCAAGAGCGTTCGTGGAAAGACGCTTCGAAAAAGTTGGCGCGACTGCATCGGGGTTCGGGCGAAGACGTTTTCTATGTGACGGAAGATCCGCTGGATTTCAAAGAGGAATTCGTTATCGCGAGATCGGTGCTCGATCACTTCAACGTGCGCGGATAATGTATCGGCCCTGAAAGCGTTCGTTCGGCTCAAGCACTTTGAGTCCCCAAGTCGGGTGATTGAAAGCGTCAGGTCCGCACGTCATCGGTTCGATCGCAAAACCACGCCGCTGATCCGGAGCCGGAATGTTGTCGCCCGTGTAAATCACGACGTAATCAAACGTTTGGTCCATCTTCACCGAGACTCGGCCTGACGAAGACTCGAGAACCGCCTCTGACCAACCATCCGTATCGCGCTTCAAGTTAGCTAAGCAGTCGTTGTATTTCGTCGAGCCAACGAGGCGCCCTTCGCGAAAATCATTCGTGGTTGCGTCGACCGGGAGCACACGCCCCGTCGGAACAAAGCTCTCGAGCTCGAGATATGTGTCGGCGGGAATGACAACGCGCCAATCCGCAAGTTCGCCTTCCGCCCCGCAAAAGTAGGGATGAAAGCCAGCACCGACAGGCGCCGCTTGATTGCCGATATTGAGAATCTCGAAGGCGGTCTTGAGACCGGCGTCATCGAGCGAGTACTTCACGCGCACCCGAAGTGAAAACGGATAGCCCGCGACATCTCGAATTTCGGTTTCAAATTCGGCGGACGAATCGGTCACTGATCGCGTGGTGAAAAGTGTCGCGCGCAAGAACCCGTGAATCGCATTCGGGCCATCTTTGTCGTTCTTCGCGAGCTGATGGACTTGTCCGCCGAACTCGTAAGTCGCGCCCTTGATACGACCCGGAAACGGAATGAGCACATCACCTTGCCCGCCTCGTTTTGCGCTTGCGCCGCTGTAACCCCAGACCGCATTCCACTCGGAGCCATTCGGTCTTTTCAAAAAGTATCGACGAAGCGAAGCACCGTAAGGCGAAACGACTGCCGTTTGCGAACCCGAGATGAGCGTGATTTCGGTATCAGGTGAACTCATTTGGTCTCTTTGATCTTTGCGGTTACTTGCGTGCCGCCGACAGCTTTCATGACCTCAACCGTGTAGCGAGTCTTTGCATCCGCCACGATCGTCAAAATGTCTTTCCGGCGAACGGGCTTCGGTGACACGAACGAACATTCGTCATTCGCAGGCGTCATCAAGACCGTTTTACCGAGAAAGGTTTTGTATGCGGGAGGCGCGACCTCGTGTTTCCACTCCGAGATCTCGCCAATCTTTTTTCCGTCGTTGTCGTAGAGGAGATATGCCACGCCCCAATCTAGAAGGGGCGTGGAGAGAAATCAATTTCCGATGTAAGGACGTGCTTGTTTCAACACGATCACGCGTTGGCCGTTGCGGTTTGCGAGCTTAAACTCCGCATCGATCGCGAAGTTCGGGTTTTTCCCGCGAGGATCCATGACGCTCTTAAAGTGCGTGTGCAGCTTCACCAGGTATTGACCCAGAGTCAGCATCTCGGCGTCAGATAAAATCGGCCCGTCTTTCTTCAGCGTCGAGCACTTCAAGTATTTAAGCGAAAGTGACTTGCCGGTCTGGATCAAGAGTTCTTCCGGCACAACATCTGGGCTTGGGTTCGTCACGGCTTCTTCACCCAACTGAGTGTTGATGTAGAGCCCTGGGCCGAGTTGCGGGTTCACGATGTTGCGTGTGACCGCGACTCCGTTTGCGAGCTCATCTTTGAACGCTGGGCTCACGAGAATCGCCATGTAAACGTCGAGGTGAGGAATTTCGAAGAGCTCGCGCTCATCATACGCACGGAGATTCAAGACCGACGCCCACGTCTTCTTTAACGCTTGAGCAATCGTCTTCTTCGGCTTCGACGGATCGTAGCTGTACGAATCGTACAGGCCAGCTCCACTAAAGTTCGGCAAGTCCTCGGAGTTCGTCGAACTCCGGAAACGAACCGGCTGACCCGGGTACAAAGCGTTTAATTTCGCCGTGAGATCCGCGACGAGCGCCGCATCGACGATGATGTCGTCAGCGAGCATGCGCTGCTGAATCGCCGCAAGGCCGTTGATCACGAATTGGCGATCGGTTTTCGCAAGCGGGTTCTTCACGAGATCCGTGAGAGCTTGTCTCAAGGTGCGCTTTCCGTCGAACGTATTACGATCGATGAAGTCAGCATAGTAAGCGAACGGAATTCCGAGACCGTCCAAGAAAACGCCCGGAAGCGCCTTTTGTCCCTCTCCGTAGTTCGCGGCTTTCGCACCAACCTTCAGTGAATCCGAACTGCGTAAATCTTTGGTGTAGAAGATGCGGCGTTCTTTAAGATCGGCTTTGATTTCGATTTTTCCGCGCGGCTTTTTCGTTCCCCACGAACCTTGAGCCTCCTCGAGACTTGCTTCACGAACATCCATCACGCCCGCTTTGAACGCGATCTTCACGAGCGCACGACGCGCAATCAGGTCGCGGAAGATGGGGTCTTGAGATGCGTTCGGGAAGTACATGTTCGGTGTTCCGCGAGATTTGCTCTTAATGCTCACGTGCGAGAGCGGAGTCTGCGGCTGTTCCGTGATAATTCCGGCGACGACCCCAAGATCAAGTGGGAGCTCTGCGAAAACCGGAATCGACGTGCGATCGAGTTTCGCGGTGGCTTCAGAGCCCGATCCTTTCGGAATGTAGATGAGGTAGCCGTAGGCCGTGCCTTCGTTTTCGATCGAGTACTTCGTCGTCGACTTCGGAAGTTGTGACTTCAGATATTCCGAAACCTGATTGATCTCTGACAACATTGATGCCCGGAGCGTGTCGTCGAGAACCGTCTCCATCGAGAGATCGATCTGCTTCCAGTCTGCAAGAGCCGGATTCAACATCGTTGCGACGTTCTGGTGCGCGCCAACGATAAGAGTCGAGATTTCCGATGCGCGGGCGCGCATGTCATCTTGTGTAACGCCCGATGCGCTAAATGAGTTGCGAAGCGCCGACCACTGCTCGCGCGTGATCAAACCGTTTGCGTAAACGCTGTCGATCGCGATGCGCGAACGAACGAGCCAGTCAGCACCCAAGCCGCGACCCGCAAGTTCGACCTGCATGAACGAGTTCGCGCGCAAGATCCAGTGGATGAGAGCCGGCGAACGATTCTCCATGTAGGAGTCGCGAACCAGTGCCATCAAATAGCTGAGCTGTTCAAGCTGATCCGGTGTGTTGCCCTTGCGGCTCATCGCCGACAAAACGCCCGATGTGCTCGCTGGCATTTTCGCGAGAACTGGCTGCGCGAACTTCACGAGTTGATCGAGTTCGACGTTGTAGTAGAGAGCAACGAGCGAGCGAAGTTTCTTGATGCTTTCGAGACTATCGGGCGTGAGGCTGCGGCCGTACTTCGCCATGTACTGATCGAGCTGAGTGCCGATCGACGGCGTCATGTAGTTGTGAATGGCATTCCGGAGTGGCAAAAACGCTTTTGCCACATCGCTCGTTTGCACTGTTCCTTCAGGCGCCATCATCGAATAGATCGAAGCGACACGTGCTCGCAAGTCACTGAGCGAGACGCTTGAGCTGTCGCCCGTCAAGTTCCAGCGGCGCTGAATTTCGAAAACGTTGAGGTAATCCGACGGAGTCGTGATCTGGCGACCGAGATACTCGACGAAGTAATTGTAGTACTTCGTTTCGTCATCCGCATCGGCGACACCGCGCTGACGGGCTCCCCGCGCGATTCGCGAATCGGGATATTTCTCAGTGTAGAAGCGCTCCATGATCATATGCCGGGCAATCGAGCGAGCTTCGTTGGCTTGAGTCGCGCTGGCCATGAAGGCCGCATGGTTAAAGATGAAGCCCGACGGAGACGTACCTGGTGCGAGCAGATACTTGTTGTTCAAATTCACGTACGACGTCGTGAACAAGTTCCCGAGATAGAAATCAACTTGAGCGAGTTTCTCCGCATCACTTGAACGGTAAGCGGCGACGAAGAGGCGACCCTTCGGGATCGGGACAAGAACGATAGGCTTTCCCGGTCCACCCGAGATCGCGACGTTCACGCGGCCTTCGCGTGTTTGGTAAACGTTCGGACCAAACGGACCTTTATTCGCCTTATTGATCGTGGCGAAAGTCGATTTGATCTGTTGAGCACGCTGCGCATCTTGAGCGAATGAGCTCGCTGCTGCCAGAAGGGTGAGAGCAAGAACCGCCGATTTCATCTTATTGTTTTCCTACGATCGAAGACATTTCTTGAGTGAACTCAGGTTCGCGGCATTTCGCGAATTCTTTCGCAAAAGGCCCGCACGCATTGATACGGCCGAAGAGGCGAACGAGCTTTGACGCATTCGTTGTTCCGCCTAAAGACTTAAGACCCAACTTCGGGAGATCGAAGAATTGAATTTTGTCTTGCTCGTACTTCTGTTCGTAGAGCGGATAATCGCCTGCGACTTTTACGGAGAAAGCTTTCGCGCGTTTGTCGCGGCCGACCGTTCCTGAGAAGTAAGAGATATACGGATTCGAGAACACGTACGTGTCTTGCGCTTTGGTATATTGGTTTGCGCCGTAGAGTTGAGCGTAGAATTGATCGGCGTTGAATGACTCTGGGATCAAACCTTTTGATTCACGGTAACCTTCATCGCTCCCTGTGGAGACAAGGTTGTAGGCGACGAAGTACTTCGAGCCCATGACTTTGAGTTGTCCGCTGCCGTCGATATCGAAGAGATCGTAATCGGTCGAGGCATTGCCTGAGTAAACGACGCGAGTCATCTCCTCGTTGCTCGAAGGGAAGACCGCGCGAACTTCATGGATGTGGCCAGCTGCCATGCGTGTGCAACCGTGCGAGACCGGCCCGCGAGAGACGAGCCAGATGGTGCGTTCGTTGGACGGAATACCGAGCTGATTATAGAGAAACTTGAATTCAGATTTCGAGAGACTCGTTCTGACGGCCGGGTTGTGAATCGCGTTTTGCGAGAGCGTGTAGTTCATCTTCGGGATCCAGCCGTAGTACGGCTCGCTCCGGATTTGGTCGACGTCGAAGCGCTCGGTCGAAACGAAGTTTAAAGCGCCATTTTCGCGGATCATCGGAATGCGGTTGCCGGCATTGTCTTTTGTCGTCGCCAAAACAGAACCCACTGGATAGATCGCGGTAAACTCCGTGATCGAAAGCTGTGTTCCGTTGATCGCGGCTTGAGTTTGTCCGTTTCTTACAACCTTGGTTTCGAAGCGATTTCCGCTCAACGACTTGAGAAGAGCGACGTAGTCGTTCGCGAACGTGGCTTCATCAGCCGTCGAGCCCGCAAGCTTTGCGAGCGCTTGGATTTGATCCGATGAAAGTTGCGTGACGTTCAAACGACCGAAGAGGATTTGGTTTGCGAGGACGACTGCTTCTTGGGGGTTCTTTGCCAGGTAGGTCGCAAGCTGAGCACCCGCTTTTTTAACGACCACCGACGCCATCTTCGAACGCCATTCGGCGCTAAGTGCTTTCAAGTCGAGGTTGATATCGAAGATGCGGCCTGGGTTCAGCGCTTTCATCACCTCAAGGCTTCGAGCGTAAAACTGCTCGCGCGTGATGCGGCCAGCTTCGAAATCGGCGATCGTCTGCGGAACTCCGTGCGCATCGAGGAGAGAATCGTGCATCGCGTTCTGCGGGCGATGCATCGGCTTGATGTCGCCTGACGATGTCACGGCGCTGATCACCGCTCGGCGCTTCTGAAGACTGTAGAGGTAGGTCAGGACCGCTTGTTCGTCGAGCGTGACTGTGAGTCGCGCCACGTTGCCACGGCTTAAACGGAAGTGGATGCGATTCGCTTCTTCTTCGCGAGGAGCAAAGCCCGTATAGAGGCTTGGGTAGTAAGCGCTTCCCGCCCAAGCGACACCGTTGGCGATTAGGCCCGAGTTGTACTGTTCGATCGACGTGACCTGCGCTTGGGTGAAGGCTTGCGACGTCGTCAGAGTCACGAGGGTCGCGGCGGCGAGCGTGAGGCGACTCCGCTGAGCAAAGGCTTGCATCGAAAACATTACATCTCCCTGATCCGAGTTCTTTAATGATGCGGGAGACAGAACATTGCTAAACGTGGGCCAGCGTTTGCGCCACGGAGTGTTTGCGAACCCTCACGAAAGAAGCTCAAGCTTCGCGCTCTGTTAGACGAGGTATGCGTTTTTGTTATGGATGTTCGCGTCTTTGGAATAACGTAAACTTGGTCCCAATGCGGGTCTTTTCGCAGCAAATATTACTTAGAGCGTCTTGCTCCCCCCTCTTCGCTCGGCCATTCTCACGGTCATGATTAAACTGATTTTGATTTTAGCTTTTGCATCTTTTGCCCACGCAGACCCACTCACGACGTCTTGGTCGGAGACCGGCTTCTCGGCCTCTCTGAAAGAGGGATTTCACTTTAACGAGCAAGCTCCGAATCAGCTGACGGTCAACGGTGTCGGTCTCAAGCCGACGAAGTCATCGCCCCGTGCACTCGAATTCATAAGCGCTTCGAAATTCAAGTCAGCCCGCGCTTCGGTCTACGTTTGCGATGATGCACTTACGTTCTGTCGTCCGAACACGTTCGAGTACAATGGCGGAGGAGTTGCAAAGTCAGACGTTGACGGTTCGGCGTCGTCTAAAATCACACGTAACGAATTCGGTTTCATCGAAGACAATCTCAAAGCGGCTGTCGACCAAGCCGCTCGGGAAAAGAAGCTCGTGTTGATCGATGTCTCGGCTCGTTGGTGTCCCGGATGCGTTCGCCTTGAAAACGAGATCTTCGGAAAACCAGCGTTTCGTGCGGCCGCGAAGAAGTTTGTCACTGTTCGGCTCGACTTCGATCGCTTCGAAAATCTCGAGTTGGCGAAAAAGAAATACGACGTGCGCGCGATTCCTTCACTGATCGTCATCGACGGCAATCAAGAGGAGATCTCGCGCCTCGTCGACTTTCAGCCGATGCCGGTTGTGACGGCGTTTTTGAAGGATGCCTCCAAGACACCCGTCTCTCTTTCGAAGCTGGAAAGCGATCCGAAAGCCGCGCTCACCGTCGGTCGCAGACTCTATTCAAGTGCCCAGTATGAGAAAGCGGTGACCGCACTTTCGAAAGTACAGCCTCCGCCAGTCGAATTACTCGATGCACGCGTTCAGGCCGCCAAAGGAAAGCCAGAGTTCCAAAAGGTCGTCCGGGATGCGATCGCGGCTGAGCCCGCAAGCTCTCGCTCGATTGTCTGGCGCACGATGCTCGTTGAGTCGCTTGATCCGAAAGATGCCGAGGTGGCGAAGATCGCGAGCGAAGGCTTAAGCGTTGGCGAGAGGTTATTGGCCGCACCGAAGAAACTCAAAGAAGCCACTCGCGGAGACCTCGTCGGCGAGTTTGCGGGTTACGAAGCCCTTCTTGTCGCAAGCGAGCGCGCAGACTTGGCCGAAGCCGCGCACCTCGACGAAAGCGCACAGCAAGCGGCGCTCACGAGGGTGGTGGAGATTGGTCGTGCGTTGAAAATTCCGGTCTCGAAGAAAGGTCCGGCGCTTCGCTACTTGATCTTCCTCGTTGCCGCGAAACAATTTGACGAAGCCGAAACTCAGGCCCGCGCGCTCTTGAAGAAAGATCCGTCGAATCCTGAAATTCAGCGGCGTCTTCTGCGTGTCTTGAACGGACAAAAGAAATTCACCGAAGCAATTCCGCTCGGGCGCGAAGCTCTCGCGCACTCCTTCGGCAAAAACGAAGTCTGGGTCGCGCAGCAGCTTGCGAAGGCGTATCAAGGCGCAGGCCAAAAGCTCGAAGCGAAAGCCCTCGCTCAGGCCTACCTCGACCGCAAAGATATCGACTGGCCGATGATGAAGTCCGAGCAAAAGGATCTCTCCGAGATCGCAAACTCCGGCAAGTAAGAGGCAAGAATTTACCCACGCTCGGGCACCCGGGTGCGCTTTGGCCCTTTAAGCGTCGGCACGTGTCTTGTAACGGCTGCCTCCGTCTTTGATAGACGGAGGTCACTTCAGATGAAGCACATCTTTCTCTCGGTCACGCTCGTTCTTTTGATGAGCTCATCGGCCTTCGCCGCTCTTGGTAAGGCCGGCGACTTCTGTCGCTCCTCTTCGGATTGCCAAGGCAGCTGCCAAATGGATCTCCACGAGTGCAAAGCGGTTGGACTCGGCGATAAGTGGGCGGCGTGCGATTCGTCCTCCGATTGCAAAGGCTCCTGTCACGTCGGCTTTCACCGCTGTAAAGCCGTCGGACTCGGTGACAAGGGTGACTTGTGTGAATCGTCATCTGACTGCAAAGGCTCATGTCAGGTTTCGACGGGCCAGTGTAAAGCGGCTGGTCTTGGTGACGTCGTTGATCCGTGTGACTCATCTTCGGATTGCAAAGGTTCGTGTCACGCGACTCGCAAAATCTGCAAGCGCGTAGGCCTCGGCGATAAAGGTGATCCGTGCGACTCGTCTTCTGACTGCAAAGGCTCATGTCAAAAGTCGACCGGTCAATGTATGGCGGCTGGCCTCGGCGACGAAGGCGATCCTTGTGAGTCATCATCGAACTGCAAAGGCTCCTGCGAAACAACTCTCGGCGTTTGCAAAGCGGTCGGTCTTGGTGACGTCTGGGCTCCGTGCACAACCTCGTCTGACTGCAAAGGCAGCTGCCAGACCGAACTTCATCGCTGTAAAGCACCTGGTCTCGGCAAAGCCGGCGACCCTTGCACGACCTCAAGCGACTGCGCCGCCTCGTGCGACACGCGCTCGCTTCGTTGCACCGGCGCTGGCTTCTCGGCTCCTGCTCCGCGCCCTCTGCGTCCGCCGCGCATGACACCGATCCGCCGCTAATTTCGTCGACACCGTCGCTCCATGTATGCGACGGTCGGCCTCGTGAAACCACAAGCTCTCTTCTTTGCAAACGTTTGGCCCGAGCCGCGCTCCTCTGCGGCCGGCGTGCGAACTGTTGAGCTCACGAGCTTTTTGCAGGAGTTGGGTTACGACGTCATCGGCGTTTCGCCGCTCGCGCCGTCTGAGCACAGTGAGGCGAGGGAAGGAGTTCGAACGCTGACGGTTGACCCGAATTCTTCCTCCGATTTCGAAGTGTTGCGCACGTTTTCGCCGTCGCTGATCATCTTCGATCGCTTCTACACCGAAGAAAAATACGGATGGCGGGCTCGCGAGTTATGGCCCGAAGCACTTCAGATGATCGACACGATCGATATTCATTGTCTGCGGGGCGCAAGACAGCGCGCTCACCGAGCAGGGGCTCCTTCGCACGAAGAATTCTTCGAAGATGATTACTTGCGTGAGATGGCATCGCTTCACCGCGCGGATGTTTCGCTGGTCGTTTCTGCTTACGAAGCCGAGTGGCTCACAGAGCAAGGTCTCGAGCGCGATCGGGTTTGTTATCTTCCGTTTTCTGCGGCTCCCGAATCCGCCCTTCACGGATTCGACGAGCGAAGCGGATACGGTTTCATTGGCAACTACATGCACGCGCCAAACCTCGACGCCGCCGTCTGGCTCTCTTCAGAGTTGTGGCCAGCAGTTCGTCGCGCTGATCCTCGTGCTGAGCTCCATCTCTATGGTGCGTATCCAACCCAAGCCGTTCTACAGATGAACGGAAAAAACGGTGTGCGGGTGCACGGCTACGTCGAAGACCACCGCGCGGCGATCGCTCAGCACCGCGTGATGCTCGCGCCCTTAAGATTCGGCGCCGGCATCAAAGGAAAAGTTCTCGAAGCCTGGGCGACCGGTACTCCTGTCCTTGGTACACCGATCGCCTTCGAGAGTATGGGTGAAGACTTTGCGGAGTTCAACGATGCAGACTCGTTCGTGTCTCAGCTTCAGCGCTTGAATGACCCGCCGGTCTGGCAAGCCGAAGTCTCGAAAGGTCTTGCGCGGTTGCGAACGACTTATGATCGCGCCGAGATCTTCAAAACGTTCTCGGAATTTCTCGCGCGTTCACTTGCCGGTCGCGACCACTTCCGCCAGTCACTGACGGGCCGCCTGCTCCGCCATCACGGAGCGCAGTCGATCAAATACATGTCGTTGTGGATCGAAGAGAAAAACAAGAAGCGCTGACTTAAGGTCTTTCGTTTTGCCGGCGAATCTTTGCCGACGAAACGATGTCTCGCCACGCGGGCGTACTCAAACGCATCGTCCAGATCGATTGGCGAACCGACAGCATTGAGCCCGCAAAGTCAGCGTGCTCGTAAACATGAGCGCTGACATCACCGTCGAGGCGAATGCTTTCGGTGCGGTCGTTCATGCCGAAGAAGTTGCCGGCGTTGGAACCTTCTTTTAAGCACATCGAGACGCCTGAGTACTCTGGGTACTCGAAGAAGCAGGCTTGGTTTCCGACAGTTTCAACGCGAATCGATGATGTCGCATCATTGAAATTATCGAAGCGGCTCAAGTAGGCCCAATTCCCGTTGATGACTTGAAAGCGGCCTTGAAAATTAAATTGATCGTAGAGCGTGACCCGTGCTGATCCGAACACGCGAACTGATGATATGCGCTTATTCCATCCGGTTCTTGAGAGATCATTCATCGTTTGTCCCGGCGCTAAGCAGAACGAAGGCCCTTTGTAGATGTCGTGATCGTAGAAGCACGCTTTCGAATCCTGGAAGTGGTCAGCGGCCGCGAGTTGCGCGAAGAAGAGAACGAGTGCGGTGAGTGCGAGTTTCATCTAGGACCTCTTGTCTTTTTCGGAATCAACGTTCGGCGAACGTGCAGGCTGAGGCAAGCGTCTTTTCATTCTCTCTTTGCTTCTTGCCTCCGCCTGGCCAAAACTAACTCATGCCTTACGATGAAATCTTTGATGGTGAGACGATCCGCCCTCTTTATCGTGATTCGTATCGTCGCTTCTCGGAGATGAGCTTTGTTGATCGCCGACGCGTTGATCGAGGGACTCGCGCGTGTATTCACGGCGATGCGGATTTCTTGCCGCTCGCTCGGTTGATGCGTGCGAGTGAGTACGAGCAAATCTGTGTTGGAGTTCGCCAGCGCGGCCGAGCACTTCGGCTTTTCTTGGAAGATCATTTTTTCGGCGAGCGCAGCTACTCGAAAGTCATCTCGCGAGCGCAGGTTGCGCGCATTCAATCGCGCTATCCTTCGGCTGCTTTGCCCCGTCGTGAGAATCTTCAGTTCTGGTACGGACCCGACATTATCCGCGACGAAAGCGGATCGTTTCGAGTGATCGAAGACAACATCGGATTCGTGGGCGGCATGGGCGATCTCGAAGCGCTCGCCAATTCGCTCGAAGTTTTGGGCGCTCCGCTGCCGCGGCCACGTCATCCTCGCAAATTTTACGAAGCGATGGTCGCCGGTTACCGATCTGAAGCCCGTTCGAACGGCCACGGAAAAACTGTGTTACTCGCCTACCCAAAAGCCTCACGCCTCAATCACGAAGATGCACGCTTCGAGAAAATTGTCGGCGAACTCGGCGTCGAATCAGTCACGAACTTTCGGCACCTTTCGGTTCGGCCGGAAGGGCTCTATCACCGAGGCGAGCGCGTCGGCTTCGTGATCCTTTACGTGAGTGCGGAGGACGTTTCGGTTTCCGGATTCTGGCAAGCCGCCGACGACGGACTCTTCGGCTTGAGCAACTCGCCCGCGTTCGAATTCGTCAGCGACAAGAGCTTCTGCCCCTTCGTCGAAAAACTCGTCGAGTTTTATCTAAGAGAACCGTGCGTACTCCCGACTCTTCCGACGTTGCAACTCTCGCGAGGTTTGTCCCGCGTTGCACGCGAGCGCGAAAAATGGGTCATCAAACTGAGCCGTGGCCAAAGCGGCGAATCGGTTTGGGTCGGCGCTCACCTCACTCCGCGCCGCTGGGACACGCTCCTCGCGCGCGTCGCTCGTCATCCTGCTGACTTCATCGCACAACGCTTCTGTGAACCATCGCACTTTCTCGGTCACGCGGTCGATCTGCGTCCACTCGCGGTGATCTCCTCGCGCGGCGAGCTCGTCAGCGCCATCCCGTGGGCACGCGCCGCCGCTACCTCGCGCAGTAAGACGAACATCGCGTGCGGGGGCCTTCTCGCGCCTGTCGCAATCGTCGGTCGTCGTTGATTCGTATTGAAAGAAAATTGGCGGAGAGGGAGAGATTCTTTCTGCCGCGGAAGTTAGAAAATTCCAAATCTTGCGGTAACAATCTCCTTCCATTTCGCCCTTTTAGACGATGGCTTGTAAGCCATGCGAACCCCTGAATTATGAAAACGACGGCCCCCCGATGAAGAGGCCGTCTTGTATCAGACTTCTGTTGTATGTACGGTTGGC
>CAJYIL010000543.1 GCA_913774795.1 Pseudobdellovibrionaceae bacterium | reverse complement strand
GGTGCATCCATCGTCATCGTCGGGTACGCCGTAGCGCTGATCGGCCGGAATGGTGCGCGAGCGTTTGACCTCCGCTGCGGAGGTGCGAGCCTCTTCGCATGCTGGCTCGTCCGATGTCTCAGCTCTGACTGACAATATCTCCTGCGTGGCCTGGGTTTGCGTTTGAGTGAAGTCGCGCTTTGCTCGGCGCACTCTCGCGCGCGCCGCTTTTCTTTTTGGGTCGTACTTGTCGAGCCCGAGTTCGGCGAGTCGCTCGAGAAGGGATTCCGTTGTCATCGATGGATCAACGTGACCGAGTAGATTTTTGAGGTGATTCAGCTTGTCGTTGAGCTCTTTGGAGATCGAGAAGCTAACGCGAATACGATCACGTGAAATCGCGTGTTGAGTTTCGCGTTTATCGCGCTCGGGATTTCTGCGCGCGAATTCCTCGTCGACTTCACGGCGGGATTTGCCGAGGCAGTTTTCGACAAGCTCGATCTTGGCGTTGAGCGAGTATGGGCGCTCGATCTTTGCCTCTTGATACAGAAATGACTGAAGGTCGGCGGCGACACTCAAGCTGAGCTCACCCGATTCAATCTTCTCTTCAAACTGCGGCATTTCTTTAACGAGTTTCATCGCATTGATTCTTCGCATGGCTGAGCCAGCGCAGTAGCCGAAATGTTTCGTCACCATCTCGTAGAAGCCCGGATAGCCTCGTTCGAGGTAGAGCTTACGAGCGGAGATTTCTTGAAAGAGTTTGATAATCCTTAGCGTCGACTCGCGCTCAAGTTTGATCTCTTCTTCGGTCTTTAGTAAGAGTTCGTCGTTAGAAAGTTTCAAGAATCACCTCCACTTGCGGAGGTTGTATCATCGATTTTAAATCGCGAATTTTGCGGAAATTCAGAAGCACAAACGCTGTTCGAAATTCGAATCAGAAGCTCACTTGTCGAGCGTGAGACGTCGCTCACGAAGTCGAGAGAGTTAGATCACCAACCTTCGCGTTCGAAACTGAAAATGCGCTTCTGCGAAGCCCTCGTAGCTCGAAAAACCCGTCAATAAAGAAATGAAATTACTCCGAAGAATCTTTGCCCGATCCACCTCTCATGGATGGACATAGAATCGCACCCGCACTCACCGAGGCCGTAAGAACGCACAGCCTTCGCACCAACACTCACTCGAAGCTGCGAGAACGCGCAGCCTTCACACCAACACTCACTCGAAACCGCGAGAACGCGCACCTTTCGCACCTTAACTCGCTCGAGACGGATAAAACAGAAGCACGTGCACATCCCACATTCGAAGTCGTAACTTCAAAAGCGCGTTGTGCTACCAATGCGCGGATCACCTTCACAGCGGAGGTGAAAGCATCCGCTAATCGAGCCCGACCCAAAACCAACGGGAGCTGAAAATCCGCGGCACAGCGAAAAGAGAACCTCCGCTCGACCCCGTAACTACAGAAATCGATCCTACGTCCATCCTTGAGAACGAGGGTTCCGA
>CAJYIL010000542.1 GCA_913774795.1 Pseudobdellovibrionaceae bacterium | reverse complement strand
GTTCCGTAGATGAACGGGAGCGCCCCGAAGATATCTTCGACCGGGTTCCAGTCTTGGCCCGTGAAAAACCCAAGACCAAATTTCGAAATCACGGGCCACGCCATTTTGAGAAGCATGCCGATAATCGCCGCGACGAGAACGATGGTCGACCATGCGACGAGCTTCAAGAGCCCGTGAAAAACGCGGTCGCCGAAGTGGGCCTCGCGAGTGCGAACAGGCCCGCGGAGAACCTTTCGGGTCGCCGATTTTTCGACGTCACTCAAAGCAGAATCGAAGCCAAGCTGAGGCTTAGTTTCTGCCGTTGGCTTTAACTCTGACATCAGGCGGTTTTTCCCTCTGGGAATTGGATTCGCATTTCTTATACTGTCAGTCACTGACCCACTCTTGACAAGATTGTGTCAGGACTCGGCACACCATGCCGCCATCTTACGCATTTCAATTCGCTCTCATTTGGACACTCGAGGGCGTCACTTTTACGCGACTTCTTTGACCTGATTTCCCGGGAGGCGTAGTGCTACGTGATTATGACTCTCATTTCGCTCACGACACTCGCCTCCCTCGATCTCAACCAGCCGGCCTTGATCCGCGATCTCCAAGGAGATCCGGTGGTGGTTTCGCGCCTTCGCGAGATCGGATTCGTACGCGGCGAGGAGGTGATTGCGCGCGGAAGAGCTCCATTTGGTGAGCCCATCCTCGTTGAACTTCGGGGCGCCATGATCGCTCTCAGAAAAGGAGAAGCGGCATGCGTGAAGCTGTAAATTCCGCTCCTGCGCCTCAGGCCATTATCGCGCTCGTTGGCTCACCCAATTCGGGCAAGACCACGCTTTTTAACTGGCTCACGGGCTCGCGTTTTAAAACAGTGAATTATCCGGGCGCGACAGTCGACTATTCGATCGGGCAAACTCATTCGCGTTACGGCTCCGAAACTCTTCAGGTGATGGATACTCCGGGCACTTACTCGCTCGATCCGAAATCGCCCGATGAGCGCGTCACCGCAGAGGCGATTTTTGCTCACCGAATTCACGGTGCATCGACCGTCGTGATCGCGGTCGCCGATGCCACTCACTTGGCGCGACAACTTTTGGTCACGCGTCAGCTGATCGATGCCGGCTTCCCGGTCGTGTTAGCAGTGACGATGAGCGACTTGTTGAGCGAACGTCGCGAAACTCTCGATGTCGAATCTCTCTCGAAAGATTTAGGGATTCCGGTTGTGCTGATCAATGGCCGGCTCGGCGGCGGTGTCGATAAACTCGTCGACGCGACTCGTGGAGCTTTAGCGCAAGCCAGCGCTCGTCCGCGCGCAACCCGCGCCGAAAAATGGACTGACGAACGCGTCGAAGCCATTTTGGCCGTCAACACCGCGATCGTGGCGCGTGCGCTTCTCCCGCAAGTCGTGATTCACCGAACCCCGGGTCAACTGACGACCGCACGCGAACGCACCCGACGTATTGACCGTGTTCTGCTTCATCCTGTTTTTGGGCTCCTGATCTTCTTGGTTCTGATGACCGCCCTCTTTAGCTCGATCTTTTGGCTTGCGACGCCCGCGATGGACGCCGTCGACGCTTCGTTTAGCTGGCTCGCCGAGCACGTTCGATCTTTCGGCGAAGACAATCTCGCGATCGACTTCTTGTCGAACGGCGTGATCGCATCCCTCGGTGCCGTCCTAGTCTTCGTGCCGCAAATCTTTATTTTATTTCTCGGCATCATCTTGCTCGAAGACTCCGGCTATTTGGCGCGTTCGGCGACCCTCGTCGATAAGCCGCTGTCAAAACTCGGCATGGGTGGGCGCTCGTTTGTCCCGATTTTATCGGGCTACGCGTGTGCCATTCCCGCGATGCTGGCGGCGCGAACGATTTCGTCAAAGCGCGAGCGCTTACTGACGTTGTTTATTCTCCCGCTGATGTCGTGCTCGGCGAGACTCCCGGTCTACGCACTTCTTCTCGCATTTTTGTTTCACGGCCAGCCCGCTTGGTATGCCGGACTCGCGCTCGCCGGAATCTACGTGGCGTCACTCCTTGTAGGCGGAATTGGCGCCCTGCTCGCGGGCCGCTTCTTGAAAATCGACGATCGTTCGTTCTTCATGATGGAACTGCCGGTCTACCGCGCACCGAAATTTTCGCTTGTCTTACGCCAAGCTTTGACTCGTACGTCGGCCTACTTAAAGCGCGCGACGATTCCGATCGCGACGTTTGCGATGATCATGTGGGTCGCGGTGACGTTCCCGAACTACAAAGAGAAAGACGATTCGGCGCGATTGAGCTCGTCATACGCTGCGCAAATCGGTCACGTGATTCAACCGGTCTTTACACCGATGGGTGGCGACTGGCGAACGGGAGTGGGCCTGATGAGCGCCTTCGCCGCTCGTGAAACTTTCGTTTCTTCGATGGGTGTCGTGTTTCAGGTGGCCTCGACCGATGACGAAAACTCTTTGAAAGAATCGCTTCTTACGAAAATGAACGAAGCCAAAGCGCCATCCGGCTATCCGCTCTTCACCATTTCGAGCGTAATCGGGCTTGTCATCTTTTTCATGATCGCGCTTCAGTGTCTGACGACGACGGCGATTGCCGCCCGTGAAAGCGGCGGCTGGAAGTTCGCGCTCGTTCAGCTCGCGGTCTTCAACGCGGTCGCCTACGTGCTGGCGGTCGGAGTCGTGCAAGGGCTTCGCGCGATGGGCGTGGCCTGACTGTCGGTCTACGCGTCGCTTGCGCCTTCGCGAATCGCGCGAAGGTAGCGCTGAATTGTCTCCCGAAAACCTAACCAGAGGGCGTCGCAAACAAGCGCATGCCCGATCGAAACTTCATCGAGCATCGGAATGGCGCGCACGAGGGCCGTCAAATTCTGCGACGTCAAGTCGTGACCCGCGTTAATGCCAAGGCCGACTGCATGAGCCTCTCGCGCCGAACGCGCATAGTTGGCCAGAACAGCTGCGTTTTCGGGTGAACCGAAAGTCTCGGCGTAGCGTTCGGTATAGAGTTCGACGCGGTCGATGCCGAATGATTTCAGCAAACGGTAATCTTTTTCGGTGACGGTTTCGGGGTCCACGAAAACACTCGAGCGCACGCCGGCTTTTTTGAGTTTTGCACCGACTTCACGGAGAAGGTCTGAGTTTTCAAGCACCTTCCAGCCTGCATTTGAAGTGATCGCGTCAGGCGGATCAGGAACAAGCGTGCACTGATGCGCCTGACGCGATCACTTCAAATGCAGGCTGGAAGGTGCTTGAAAACTCAGACCTTCTCCGTGAAGTCGGTGCAAAACTCAAAAAAGCCGGCGTGCGCTCGAGTGTTTTCGTGG
>CAJYIL010000541.1 GCA_913774795.1 Pseudobdellovibrionaceae bacterium | reverse complement strand
CCCAACCTTCGGGAGTCGCGAAACCCGCTGACGAACCTGGAGAAAGAAAGAAGCATCCGAAAACGATGGTCCCGATCATCAAGACTTTCAGCATCGTCATGACGACCTGGATGAGGCCCCCTGAGCGAACGCTCAAGCAGTTGAGCAAACTAAAGATCACGATGAAAGAGAGCGAAACGCTCACGAGAGTCGAATCGGTAAAACCACCGAACATCGGTGCGATGAAAGTCGCCGCTCCGACCGCATAAGCCGCAATCGATCCCGGTGAGCCGATCCAGAAACGCATCCATCCGTAGAGAAAGGCCGGTGCTTCTCCGTAAGTCTCATGCAGGTACGTGAATTCGCCTCCCGCTTTCGGGAACAAACTTCCGAGCTCCGCGTACGTGAGCGCTCCCGCCAGAGATAGAAATCCGGCGACCACCCAGGCGATCAAAACCATCGATGGCGAACCGAGAGTCTGGGACATGACGCCTGACTTCATGAAGACGCCCGTCCCGATGATCGTGCCGACGACAATCGAGATCGACTCTTTGAAACCCAGACCGCGAGTAAGACCGCCTGACGACATCGTTTGTTTTTCCATAGGCAAATCATGACGAGCGCCCGTGAGAAAGTCTAGCGTTCACCCGTCGATGGTCTAACTCTCGCCCTCCGCGCTTAAGGCACCACAATCGCACACCCGATGAGTGCAGACGACATTTACGAACGGAGTGCGAATATGAAATTCACAAAATCAATCGTCTGGACCATGGCGATCGCTCTCGCTTTCTCATCGATCGCTTGCTCGCAAAGCGGCTTCAATGGGAAAACAGGACTCTCCTCTCAACTGCCTGATGATCCCGACATGGAAGGTTCACCGAACCTCGATTACGGGTCGGTTCCCGAAGACCGCACGCTCCTTGCGCAAGCGGCCCTGACGGAGCCAAAGATCACCGCTGAAACAAAAGCGGCGATCTTAAAGAAGTACTCGCACCTCGATCCGCAAAAGACCGTCGATCGCAATCTGCTCGCGAAAGCGCTTCTCTACCTCGAAGCGAATCCGACTCGCTTCCCGAATAAGAATTGGATTTCGGTCGTCAACTTTTCGATCAAATCCAATAAAGACCGAATGTACGTCATCAATATGAAAGACGGCTCGGTGGAAAAGCACCACGTCGCTCACGGCTCGAAATCAGATCAAAACGGCGACGGCATCCCCGAGACCTTCTCGAACGTAAACAATTCGAATATGTCGTCTCTTGGTGTCTACCGGGCGTCTGAGCCCTATAAGTCGTCGAAATTCAAGTCCGCGATGCGCCTCGACGGTCTGTCTCCGACCAACTCCAATGCCCGCATGCGCGCGGTCGTTTTTCACTCGGCTTGGTATGTTTGGGAGAGCGATGTGGTATCTCCAGGGAAAACCTACGGCTGTCTCGGCGTCAGCGAGTCGGTCGCCGCAGGCATGATCGAAAAGATGAAGAACGGTTCGATCATCTACGTCGGTCTCGCCACCGACAAATAAGCGCCCTCGTAAACAGACGGAGTGACCGGGAACGTCACTCCGCTTTCACCAAATCACATATATAACAGTTACGCGCTGGCAAACGCCTTGCTCTCCTTTCTCTGCGGGTCGGTCTGCATTGTGGATCGATTACGAAACGAGTTCGAAAGGAAGATGGAAATGAAAGCGTTTGGCAAATCTCTTCAGTTTATGTGCGCTGCCGTTCTGCTCCTCGCACTCGCGGCGTGCGGGAAGAACGACAACAACAACAACAATAACGTAGCAGCCGTTCAGTACGGTTATCAAAACGGTCAGTGTTACGACATCACTCACAACACGCCTGTTCAATACAACCTCTGCTCGGGAGTCGGCACGACTGGGCAATTCCATTACATCAACGGTCAGTGCGTTTCGATCGCGAACAATCAAGTGGTCGATCCTTCTTACTGCACGAACCAAGGTCAGTGGGGCGGCCAGTATCCAGGTCAATACCCTGGTCAGTATCCTGGGCAATATCCGGGTCAGTACCCTGGCCAATATCCTTACCCAGGTTGCAACTCTGGCAACTACGGTTACGGCTACAACCCGAGCTACGGCGTTCCTTGTAACCAAGGTGGCTACCAAGGTTCGGTTAACTGCGCAGGCCGCACGATGATGACTCAGTGGAACGGCTACTCGGGCTCGTTCATCCAGTGTGATGCTTACGGTTGCCGCGGTCAGTTCCTCTACGACGTGAACACGAAGCTCCGCGTTTACTGCATGTAAGTCTTGTTAGCCGACAATCTAAACGGCTTTACTCGCCGCGCTCCCCACCGGGACCGCGGCGTTTTCATTTTGGTGTCTCAGTCTGAGACGAACTATCTGTCGAACCTCGCGACACGTGTCAGACACTCTTCCGATTGTGGCGGGCCAACCGCATGTCCCCTCGAAACCATCGGGGCCTCGCGGGCCTCCAAATTGAAATATCTAAGCTTCGAAACCGAATCCGTCGAAACGTAAGGAGGTCACATGCGCAAAGCGAATTTCATTTTCACTCTGGTGATCTCCTTTGTTTCGATCGCACCTGCGGCGGAACTCGGAAACTCGCGCGCGAGCAACTCGACCTCCCGCCAGACTCCGGCGGTCTCGGGTTACGCGCGCATCGTAGCGCCTGAACGAATCGCCACTCAATTGCCTGGAAAAAAGTGTCAGACGGTCGTTGGGCTTTGCTCGATTCTTGAGGTCAGTAATGCTCTCAGCGCGGCTCAACGCAAACTCCAAGAAGAAATGGGTCGTCGCAACATCGCTCTGACAACCAGGAATAAAAACGTGAACATCACCAATTTCAAAGGCTACAGCCCTCAGCCCCGTCGTGGCACCGTTTCCTGTTACGGCACGAAGAAAGACGGTTTCATCGGAGGGCCAACGTTGGTGGGACCGATGAATCCATTGCAGACGGCCGCGGCCTGCGCGCCTTCGCTCCGAGGAAAAATCGTCATCTTGCGAAACCCGCGAACAAACGTCGCGCGTGCGATCACGTGTGTCGACACCGGCGCCTTCGACTCGAAGTACGGGCGAATGATGGACGTTTACGCGAGCGTCTTCGACCTCTTCGGTCTTCGCTGCGATAAAGACGGTCTCATGCGCGACATGGAGATGTATGTACCGACCGCCGCTCCATCAACCGCCGTTCGCGCGCCAGCGGCAAAGCATTGATGTGATCCTCCGAGATATCCGCGAGTGATCGCTCCATAATTCGCGGGTGATCGCGCTGTTCTAATGCTCCGGGAGCATTTGAGATCTTCTGAAATCTAAAGCGACTAATAGCGTACGCGCGCCAGATGGATTTCGACTGACGTCGACTCTACAACGCTTTTTAGACAGAATTCGATTGCTTGGTCGTAACTCCAACCCTTGCGCCTCGCCAATCTGACGACGCTCTCATGAAATTCAATCGCCCGGCGCATCTCGACACCGTCTTCACGCTCAATACGGTTTTTC
>CAJYIL010000540.1 GCA_913774795.1 Pseudobdellovibrionaceae bacterium | reverse complement strand
CGCAACAAGCTCTTTTGAAAGCCGGCAACGCAAGAGTCAATAATCACTACGGGACCTCGGTGAGTATCGACGGAAATCTCGCGGTCGTCGGCGCACCAGATGAAAGCGCAAATGACACGGCCGTCATTCAAGGGTCGGGCACAAGTTCGAATGCATCGGCGACGTCGGCGGGCGCGGCGTATCTGTATCGCCGATCGGGCTCGACGTGGACCGGTCTTGCTTACTTGAAGGCTCCGAACGCCGAAGCAAGCGATCAATTCGGAGGATCTTGTGCGATTTCGTCATCGAGCATTACGGTCGGCGCAACGCTCGAAGACTCGTCGCAGGCGACGATCACGAATGACAATCTCGCATCAAGCAACAACGCCGTATCGAACTCCGGCGCCGTCTACCTTTTTAATCGCTGATCGATATCGTCGCCGCTGGCTATCGCTTTTGACCACCAATTGCTGAGTTCGTCGAAGTACCAACGTTTAAGTTCTTTATGATGTTCCCGGTACCCTGCGATCAGTTCATCGACCGATTGAACGCGGCCCTTCGGATTCTTGTCTCGGCGCCCTTCAACAATGTGTTCGATACGGCTGTCATCGATTTCGGTGTGGAATTGAAAACCGACAAAAATTTTTTCGACTGAAAATCCTTGATTCGTGTCCGTCGAGTCTGCGGCCGTGCGTTCGGCTTTCGGCGGGAGCGTGAAATACGAATTGTGACAGTGAAGCGGTTTAAGCGTTTTTCCCTCTTCGAGCCGAACCGGATACCATCCGAATTCCCAGGCGCCCATCGGCTCGACGGAGGCTCCGAGTTGTTCAGCGAGGAGTTGAGATCCCAAGCAAATCCCGAAGATAGCCTTGTGGGCGCGTATGAAATCTCTGATCCATTTTTTCTCTTCGATAAGCCAGGGGTACTTTTCTATCTCCCAAGCCTCCATATCGCCGCCAAAAACAATCATCGCGCGGTATTCGGCATTCGATTGTTTTGACTCGAAGAAACTCTCGGCCTCGCGTTCATCAAAACTTAAATTATGATTGCGACACCACTCCGGCGTCGTGCCCGTTGTTGTGGCCTTTGAATGTCTGAGGAGGAGAAGGTCTTTCATCAAGCGTGAGCGTCTCACGCTTAGTTGTCATCGTGTTTTCAGAGTGAGTGAATTTCTCGCGACGACTCAAGAGGCTGAGTCAATTTGCGCTTCGTCCGCGGCGATAAGCCATTTGGCGATGGTCACAGAGAGAGTTTGTGCCTGCACAGGCTTGCTAATGATGTCGTCCATTCCCGAGTCGATGCAGCATTGTCGATCCTCAGGCAAGACATTGGCGGTGAACGCGAGAATAGGTACACGGTGGCCCGACACTTTTTCGTGGCGGCGAATCAGTCGGCTGGCTTCGTAGCCATCCATCTCAGGCATTTGACAGTCCATCAAGATGAGATCGAAATTCCCTTTCGTGTAGGCGTCAATAGCCTCTTGCCCATTGCTGACGAGATGGCAGGTGTAACCGAAATTTTTCAGCATCTTTTTAATGACGAGTTGGTTCACGGAGTTGTCCTCTGCGACGAGGATGTGTTGCTTCATCCCCGAGACTGTTTGGATCACGGGAGAATCCGAAGCCTCGTGGATTTGCGCTCGTTGAGACTGCACGATCGCGAATTTAATCGTGAACCAAAACTCAGAGCCAACTCCCGGTTCGCTCTGAGCACCCGCTGTTCCGTTCATCAACTCTGCCAAGCGCTTCGAAATTGAAAGACCGAGACCTGTGCCGCCGTACTTTCTTGCGGTTGATCCATCGGCTTGAGTAAAAGGCGTGAAGAGGGTGCGAAGTTGACTGTCGCTGATACCGATCCCGTTATCTTGAATTCGGTATTCGACGATCGCTTCGTTCTCGTTTTTCTCACGCAACGTCGTGACAACTTTAATTTGTCCGCCTTCGCCCGTGAACTTGATCGCGTTACCGAAAAGATTCATCAAAATCTGGCCGATGCGCGCGGGATCTCCGTGAACGACCTTCGGAATTCGATCATCCGTTAAGATCTCAACGCTGATGTTCTTTAACCGAGCTTTCGACATCAACAGGCCGATTTGGCTCTGAAGAGAGTGATGAAGATCGAAGGGGAGAGATTCGATCGAGAGTTTACCGGCCTCGATTTTTGAGAAATCAAGGATATCGTGAATGAGCGATAGAAGAGTCGAGCCAGAATCCTGCAGGACTTGCGCGAGTTGTCTTTGCTCTTCGTTGAGATCGGTCGCAAGGAGAAGATCGGCGATCCCGATCACCCCATTGAGCGGCGTTCGGATTTCATGGGACATGTTCGCGATGAACTCGGACTTGGCTTGATTCGCTTGATCGGCAAGAGCGCGCGCCGCGATCAGCTCCTTCTCCGCAATTTTGGCCACGGTGATGTCATTCGAGATGCCGAGCAGGAACTCACGGCCATCTTGTGTTTTGATTCCTACTTTCTTGGTGGCCAAAACTCTTGTGCCGTATTTGCGCGTGCTGAGGGGCTCCTCGATTTCGATCACTTTTTCGGAGGCGAGGACTTCGCGATCGAGAGATCTGAATGCCTCAGCTTCTTCTTCGATAAAGAAGTCGTAATCGCTTTTGCCAATAAAGTGCTCCGAAGGATAACCGACTAAATCCGAACCCATCTTATTAAAATGAATGTAGCGAAGATCTCGGGCATCCTTGATGAAAAGCATGAGCGGCATGTAGTCGACGATCGCTTGGAAGAGCGCTTGCGTCTGACGGGCCTTTTCCTGCTCTTCGCGGATATCGGTGATGTCGCGCGCGACGGCGTACATCAGGCCGTTGCTGGGTCTCGAGCGCCAAGACAACGTGCGGTAAGAGCCGTCTTTGCAGAGAAAGCGATTTTCAAAAGCGTGGATCGATTCGCCCAGCGCCTGGCGAGCGATGGCCTCTTCTGATTTGGGAAGATCATCAGGATGAATAAAATCACGAAGCGGCTTCGCGTAAAGTTCATCAAGAGTGAAGCCAGTCGCGCCTTCGAATGCTGGACTGAGCTTTTTGAAGTGACCGTCATCCAGGCTTGCCACGCAAAGCATGTCGACCGACATGACGAAGAATTTTTCGATCTCTTCTGTTGTTAACTGCTTCAAAGAGCGCATGTTCAGCTCTTCGGACGACGAGACGTGCCTCCTCGATGCTATCGCGAGAACGTCACCGACAATTGTTACGGAATTGTCGGCGAC
>CAJYIL010000539.1 GCA_913774795.1 Pseudobdellovibrionaceae bacterium | reverse complement strand
GTGAAAAACTCCATGAGTAAATACGGTGTTCCGGCGATGAAAATCGCCTGAAGGAACAACAGCGCAGACGTTCGAATGAAAGACGCTCGATACGAGCGCAGAGACTTCGCTAACGGGTCCATAAACCGAATTAGAACTTGGCATCATCGAGACGTTTTCTCAAGTGACCAAATTGCAACTTCCTGGGTAGATTTTTAGGCATGACTACAAGTGCCACCCGGTCGCCCTCACAATTGCGCCCTCCTCAATTGCGCTGGATCACTCTTTTCGTGCTCACCACGCTCAATATTCTAAATTACATAGATAGAAATATCTTTGCGGCGCTGGTCCCGATCATGAAAACCGATCTCGGTTTCTCCGACGCAGCGTTTGGCTGGCTCGGTTCGACGTTCATCCTCTCTTACACCTTGATCGCCCCGGTTTTTGGCTACCTCGGTGACCGAGGGCCGCGTACGAAGGTGATGTCGGGAGGGCTGCTCCTCTGGAGTGGGGCGACTGCTTTCACCGGTCTCACGACTTCGTATCTTGGCCAATTTTTCACGCGCATGACTGTCGGTTTCGGTGAGGCGGCCTACTCGGTCATCTCGCCGACCGTGATCAGCGACTATTTTCCGAAATCGGTTCGCGGGAAAACATTTGCGATTTACTCGTGCGCCATTCCGGTCGGGAGCGCGCTCGGTTATGTTTTAGGCGGCGTGCTTGAGCCGATTTTTGGGTGGAAGCACACGTTCTTCGTCGTCGGTGTACCGGGCGTGATTTTGACGATGTTACTTTTCTTTCTCCCGGATCCTCCGCGCGGAGCTCAAGAGGATGATGCGGCCACGATCAAGTCATCGGGCTCTTTGCGCGAGTCTTACACGACACTTCTGAAAAACGGCGGATTTTTATACACGGTACTCGGCTATGCCGCCTACACGTTCGTCGTTGGCGGGCTTTCGTTCTGGATGCCCTCTTACATCGTCCGCTACTTCGAGGGCGTCTCTCTCGCTGAAGGTAACAAAGTGTTCGGTGTCGTGACGGTCGTCGGAGGATTTATCGGGACCGTGCTCGGCGGTTTTCTCGCCGATCGAGTCGAGCGCCGAAGCGGCAACGGCTACATGAAGGTGTCGGTGCTCGCGATGATCTTGAGTGTTCCACTCTTCGTTTACATTCTGACGATTCGCGATTTCTCCTATTTCTGGAAAGTCTTGTTCGTCCTCGATGTCGTCTTGTTCATGTGTATTTCTCCCATGGATGCGGCGGTCGTAAACGCGGTGAGGCCCCAGCTGCGCGCAACCGCGATGGCGTTGAACATCTTTTTGATTCATGCCCTCGGAGACGGGATCTCGCGCGGTCTCATGGGCCAAATCTCTGACTCCTCAGGTCTCGCGGCGGCGATGGGACTCATGCCTTGGGTGCTCGCGTTAGCGGGACTGCTTTGGTTTTTAGGAATGGTCTTTTACTTTCAGCCTTTGCAGTGGCCGCAGGGCTCGCTCGAGATTCCTCCGTTACAAGCGCACCGCGGGTTTCGTCCCGAAGGCGTTGTCGAAAACACGCTCGCTGCGTTTCGCGCAGCGCGGGCCGCAGGCGCTGAGATGTGCGAGTGCGATGTTCAGATGACTCGAGATGGCCAGGTCGTCGTCTTTCATGACGCCGATCTCGTGCGTTTGGGTGGGGGCTCGAGAGATGTCGTGTCGGCGTTGACGGCCGCTGAAATGCAAGCACGGGTCGGTGCGCCGCTCTTGAGCCATCTGCTTTACGATCCGCTTTCGCCACCCAAAGTGAACATCGAACTCAAAACGAGCGAGGCCTTCGGAAAATCGGGTCTCGAGAAAGAAGTCGTGCGGATCATTCGTGAAGCCAGCGCTTCGAACCGAGTTTTGATTTCGTCGTTCAATCCTCTGGCTCTTCGACGAATCGCTCGCTTGGCGCCCGACATTCCCCGGGCTCTCTTGGTCACTCTGGAGAACGACCCGAAGAACAAATTCTATCTCAAGCGCATGCTCTTGGGTTTTCTGGCGCGCCCTCATCTTCTCCACTTGGATCAAAACATGATCACGGTCGAAAAGATGAACCATTGGGGCGACCGTCATTTCCGTGTCGCGGCCTGGACAGTCAACGACGCAAGCCGCGCCCGTGAGCTCGGTGAGATGGGTGTGATCTCGTTGATCTCAGATGGCCTGTACGTGAAAAAGCCGTTTTGATCGCTTGATGCGTGGCTTTCGACTTCCGGTTGGGCGGGAGTCGCGGCATACTTTTGGCCTATGGAAACCACACTCGTTCGCTCGCTGTATCGTGAAACCGAAAAGTATTTGGACAAAGACATTCAGTTGTCGGGCTGGGTTCGCAAGATCCGCGACCAGAAAAACTTCGGGTTCATCGAGCTCAACGACGGCTCGTTCTTCAAAGGCGTGCAAGTCGTCTTCGATACGAATCTCGAGAACTTCGAAGAAGTCGCTAAAGCAACGATCGCCACTTCGATTTACGTCACCGGAAAACTTGTGAAGTCGCAAGGGGCCGGACAAGCCTTCGAAGTGATCGCATCGAAGATCGAGGTCTTTCAAAAAGCGCCGGCCGATTATCCATTGCAGAACAAGCGTCACTCGATGGAGTTCTTGCGCGAGATCGCCCATCTTCGTCCGCGCTCGAATACGTTCTCGGCGGTCTTCCGGGTTCGTTCGGTTCTCGCGCACGCGATCAATACGTTCTTCCAGGAGCGTGACTTCGTTCTGGTTCACACGCCCATCATCACTGGCTCAGACGCCGAGGGCGCTGGCGAGATGTTCAGAGTCACGACCCTGAAATTGGATAAACTCCCGCGGAAAACCGACGGCACGATCGATGCGAGCCAAGACTTCTTCGGCAAAGAAACAAACCTCACGGTGAGCGGCCAGCTGAACGGCGAAACATTCTGCGCGGCCTTCCGGAATATTTATACGTTTGGCCCGACGTTTCGTGCCGAGAACTCGAATACGTCACGACATGCGGCTGAGTTCTGGATGATCGAACCAGAGATCGCGTTCGCCGATTTGAATGCGAACATGGATCTCGGCGAAGACATGATTAAATACATCATTCGTTACGTCATGGATCACTGCCCAGAAGAAATGGACTTCTTCAATCAGTGGGTTGAAAAAGGCCTCGTCGATCGCTTGAACAACGTCTTGAATAATGAGTTTGCGCGCATCACGTACACCGAAGCCATCGACATTCTCCTGAAGTCGGGAAAAAAGTTCGAGTACCCAGTGAAGTGGGGCGTCGATATGCAATCAGAGCATGAACGCTATCTCGCCGAAGAACATTTCAAAAAGCCGGTCTTCGTGACCGATTACCCGAAAGAGATCAAATCGTTCTACATGAAACTCAATGACGACGGCAAAACCGTTCGCGCGATGGATTTACTTGCGCCCGGCATCGGCGAAATCATTGGTGGGTCGCAGCGTGAAGACAATCTCGAGAAGCTTGAAGAGCGCATGAAGGCGATCGGGCTCAAGCTCGAGGATTACACGTTTTACACAGATCTCCGTCGGTACGGCAGCTTTCCACACGCGGGCTACGGCCTCGGTTTCGAGCGGATGATGATGTATCTCACGGGCATGCAGAACATCCGCGACGTGATTCCGTTTCCGCGCACACCGAAGAACGCACTCTTCTAAAAAGGAGCGCTCGATGAGCAAAATCCATATCGAAGTACTTGTGAGCGCGCCTCGCGAAAAAGTTTGGGCTTACTACACGGAGCCTCGGCACATCACGAACTGGAATTTTGCTTCGCCGGATTGGGCATGCCCTTCGGCTTCAAATGATCTCAAGGCCGGCGGCAAGTACGAGGCTCGCATGGAAGCCAAGGACGGAAGTTTTGGTTTCGACTTCGAAGCCACTTACGATGCGGTTGAACCCGGCCGTGCCTTCTCCTACACGATGCCTGACGGGCGCAAAGTGAAGACCACGTTTTTAGCAGAAGGCGCAAAGACCAAAGTCACAACCGAGTTCGATGCTGAGTCGCAGAACTCCGAAGAGATGCAGAAGACCGGTTGGCAAGCGATTCTCGATAACTTCAAAGCGTACACGGAAAAAAATTGAGCTCGGTTGAAATCCTAGCGGAGCAGCCTGGAGCCGACGGGCCTGCGGTCGAAAAAGGAGCGTTGATTCGCTGCTACTTCACCGGAAGCCTCGAAGACGGCACGGTGTTCGATTCTGCGCGCGAACGCGCGTACGAGTGTGTCGTCGGATCAAAAAAGGTCATTGTCGGTTGGAGCCAGGGGCTTACGGGAATGAGGGCGGGTGGCCGTCGTAAATTTCGTGTTCCCGCCGAACTTGCCTACGGAGACCGAGCGATCGGCACAAAGATTCCGCCGAACTCGGCGCTCATTTACGATGTCGAACTTATCGAAGTGCGCCTTCGCGAGTAAGTCTACGTGCGGCCAAAACGCGCGAGATCGAGTTGTGTCCAGAGTTTCATCGCGACGTTAAAACCGACCTTCGTAAACGATTCGCTCACACGGTCTGCGAGGCGACGTTTGCCGTGATGAGTGACGGCGAAGACATCAGCTTTGTCGTAGAACGAAACGAGATAATCATCAGACGTACGAATGCCGTCGATCAAACCCAGGCCGAGGGCCTGAGTGCCGTACCAGTGCTCACCTGTTGCGACTCGGGCGATGTCGACCGATGGTCGATGCTGACGAACGTAGTCTTTAAAAAGCACGTGCGTCTCTTCGATCTGCTCACGGAACTTCGCGAGGCCGGGCTCGGTGATTTCTCCGAACATCGTGATCGTACGCTTGTAGGCGCCCGCTGTGACTTCGCGGTAATCGACATCATGTTTCTTGAGGACTTTGTTGAAATTCGGAACCTGGGCGATCACGCCGATCGAACCTAAGATCGCAAAAGGGGCCGCGAGAATTTGATCTGCCACGCAAGCCATCATGTACCCGCCCGAGGCCGCGACCTTGTCGACACAGACGGTGAGTTTGATGCCCGCGGGCTTCAATCGCGCCAACTGCGAAGCGGCTAGACCGTAGCTCGTGACAAGCC